>DAOUDD010000190.1:0-6117 GCA_034431765.1 Ktedonobacteraceae bacterium
AAGATGCTTGAAATACCTCCAACCACACCAGAACACCTCACAGGGAGACCCAACTGGCGCCATGTCGGAGCATTTCTCGGCCTCACCTTCGGTTTCACCTGGCTACTCGATCTGCTCATTTACTGGCACGGCGGTCTGGGCACGCCGGGAAGCCTGAGCGTCGTGCAACTACAAATGCTCTTCCCGGCATTCAGCGCGATCGTGCTGGGAATGTTCTTTTTTCCTGAGAGTCCACTCTACTTCCCGCGTACCAACAATGCGTTGGAGCAGTATTTTGGCTCGGCGCGGTATCATGAACGGCGAATCACAGGAAGAAAACAAGCATCCCCCAGCCTTGTCGTCCGTGGGGCCGTTCGGGTGGTTGCCTCCGTCGCTTCCCGCCTGCATCCCTTTTCTGGAACAGAGCTTTGTCCTGCTGATCTCACGCAATGGCGAGCTTTGCGGAGTGAACTGCATCATCGTCACGAGGCACGGCGTCTGCAGCATCGTTTCCGCAAAGCTCCTGAAAGCTACCTCGCAACCCTCGAAGAGAAGCTCAGCAAAGAAAGATTACCGACGTAGCAAAAAAACGGTGGAATGCTACCTCTCAGTAACACTCCACCGTCATTCAAAAAAAGTTAGACTATAAGAAACGCAACAGCTACTTCCCTACAAACTCCCCGTACGCCTCGTCGCTCTTAGCGGCCATGACAAAGTCATTGCGGTGTAAGCCACCGATCGCATGCGTCCACCAACTTACGCCGACTTTGCCCCACTCAGTGAGAAGCGCGGGATGATGCCCCTCTTCCTCTGCCAGTGCGCCAACTTTGTTTGTAAAGGCGAGAGCGCTGGCAAAATCTTTGAAGGAATAAACACGCTCCAGCCGTTTAATCCCATCCCGTTCGACAATCATCCAGTCTGGCACCTGCCGACCATACTCGGCCTCTTCAGCAGCCGTCACTTCAGGCACGCCTCCATGACACGCTTCACACTTCATCCGTTTCAAATCGTCTGCCATACTTTTTCCCATTCTAACTACTTCTCAAACACCTGCATACGTGACGCTGACGCAGCAGCACGAGCTGCGCTACACTCCTTGCACAAACCTGAGCGCTGCTAGCTCTGGGAAGAGGGTCCGTTTGAGGTCTCTCAAGAGTAGCAGCGTCCGTTTGTGCATGAGATCTTATTGTACCTGCCTGCGGAAACGCCATGTTGCCAGGCCCAGAGCGATTACTGCCAGCACGAACAGTACACCTGTCGCGAGACCAATAATCCCAAGCTCGGTCTGCTTGTCCGCAATCTGCTGCGCGTTCAAGCCAGTAACTACGACGCGCATTGCCTCAACTGCGTACGTAACGGGGTTGTAGCGCGAGACCGCCTGCAACCAATCTGGCAGAAACTGGACCGGCAACTGCGCTGAGCTGGTGAAGAGCAGCGGCAGCGTGAAGAAGTTGACGATGAGAAAGGTCGCCTGCGTGTTGCGCGTGACTAGGCCAATGAACAGACCCAGCCCACCAATGACCAGTCCAAACAGGATCGCCATAATAAAAATGAATGGGAGCAGTTCGGGATGCTCGATATGTACACCAAAGATAATGCCGACAACGAGCAAAACGATCACCTGGATTACCATACGCGTCAGGTCCGCAAGAATACTACCAATGAGAATACTGACGCGATTGACCGGGGCAACGCGCAATTTGTTCAGATAGCCCGACTGGTCGTCGTTGATGATGCCGAGCGCGGAACTCGCCGCTCCAAAGAGCAGTACTTGAATGATGATCGCCGGCAGGAAAAACGCGGAATAGTTCGTTGTGCCAAACTGCGCTGCAATTCCTTTCGCTGCCCCTCCCGGTGCAGCTCCGAAGCCTGTGGTGATGCGGCTAAAAAGTTGCCCAAACAGCAAAAACCAGATCAACGGCTGCACCAGGGAGAAGTAGAGCTGGATCGGCACGCGAAACATACGGATCAACGCGCGCCGGTAGAGTGTATAGGTGTCCCAGAACAGGTTACGCACAGGCGAACTTGTCTCTGGCGCTAATGGAGCAATAGCTGTACTTGTTGTACTCATGCTGCAAATTCTATCCTTTCTTCCAATAGCCCCCTCGCCTTAGCGACGGCGGCGACCCCAGGGTCCACGACCACCTGAGTAGGGAACGGGATCATCCTGGCGAATACGTGTACCGGTGTATTTCAAGAAGACATCATCAAGCGATGGACTGCTCAGGCTCAAACCCGTCACTGGCAAGCCAGCTCTGTCCAGCAAGCGCATCACCAGGGGAATCCCCTCCTGACCATGCTCGACCACGACCACCAGGTTGTTCTCTTTGCTCACCGTCGCGCTGCGCACAAATGACTCGTTCTGTAACGTCTCTTGCATCTGCGTGATCTGCTGCTGCAACGCTGCTCCATCCTGCTTAAATGACAGCGTGATGACATCTCCACCCAGACGCGCTTTCAGTTCAGCAGGACTACCCTCGGCGATGATCTTACCCCCGTCAATGATTGCCAGGCGATCACACAGCCGATCCGCCTCTTCCATATAATGTGTTGTCAGGAAGATGGTCAACCCCTCCTGCTTGTTGAGCCGCTCCAGGTACTTCCACAGGCTGGCGCGATTCTGCGGGTCCAGGCCGGTCGTTGGCTCGTCCAGAAAGAGGATTCGTGGACGATGAATCAAGGCAGATGCCAGGTCCAGGCGTTTGCGCATTCCACCAGAGAATGTGCCAACCTTGCGATTCGCGGCCTCTTTCAGATCCATCAGTTCGATCAATTCCTCTGCGCGCTGCTTGATAACCGAGCGTTCGATGTGATAAAGGTTGCCCTGTATATCCAGATTCTCGCGCGCAGTCAGTTCATCATCAGGACTGGCTTCCTGCGCTGCATAGCCGATCAAGCGTCTGACCGCATCTCGATCTCGCTCGACATCGTGTCCTAGAATCGTGGTGTTTCCACTCGTTCGCCCGATCAAGGTGATCAAGATTTTAATCGTTGTTGATTTGCCAGCACCATTAGGGCCTAAAAAGCCGAAAAACTCGCCGTCTTTCACAAAGAAATTGATGCCTTTGACCGCCTCAACTCCTCCCTGATACACTTTGACGAGATCCTGCACCTCAATCACGGCATTTTTTGGCGTCTCCTGTGCAGGCGCTACGGGGGTCTCTGCTATCTGTTCAGCCAACGTCGTCTCCTTATTTTTCTACGCAAAATGGGTTATCCGTTCCGTGTTCCTGTTGCTCGACTTGCCCGACCTGTATAAATTCCTCTAAACCAGCAAGAAGAGCCTCTCGTCCTTCATCACTCATGGTGCGAAAGATGGCGGCGAAGCGTGCATTGATGCGCTGGTGAAGCTCCTGGCGCGCTCTTCGCCCACTCTCGGTAAATTCGACGAAGACCTGCCGCCGATCTCGTGTATCGCGCTGCCGTACCACCATCCCACGCTTTTCCAGGCTATCCACCGTACGCACAACTGTAGCAGGATCAATCTGCATCCGATTCGCTAACCAGCCAATCGTCGTCAGTTCATCCGCTTGCGCTTTCTCCAGGAGGGCCAGCACGATAAATTGCGTCGTGCTCATCCCCTGCTGATGCGCATGCTTAAAGTCTGCGCTCATAATCTGGCGAAAGCGACCAAAAGCGGTGAGCAGTTGCTCCACCTGGGCATCGAAAAGCTCTTGCGCTTCTCGTTCCTGAGTATTTTCTGTCATGCTCTTCTTTTGGGGAAAAATGATTGTTAGCAACAACCATTGGTATTAACAATGATCTGTACAACAAAACATTACACGATTCGATAGGACGTTGTCAAGGGGTTTTCAGAGAAAAAAACAGTGGACAACGCTCTTTATTGGATTACTTCGTCTCAGAGGTCCTTACGGTCCAGCCAGAGCCGTTGCAGACATTTCTCCTACAGACCTGCCTACTCACTCGTCTTAACGCTTCTCTGTGCGACGCTGTGCTTGGGAGGCAGGACAGCGCTCTATTGTTGGAGACCCTGGAACGAACAAATCTCTTTCTAGAACGGCTGGATGGGCCTGGAAACTGGTATCGCTATCATGCTCTTTTTGCCACTTCGATGCATATTCTGATGAAATAGATTTGTGTAGAACCTATCAAATTCATTTTTAATTAGCGAGCTTTTTGTGCGCGTGACACGCACAAAAAGCTCGCTAATTAAAAAATAGCCCATTCATGGGCTAAGATAAACAAAAGGAAAAATGGGAAGCTGCGCTACTCACTATTTCCCCTCTGTTCTTGTCTCCAGGTGAGTCTCGGCAGGTGGGGGAGGAGCGACAACCTGTGCTGCTGGCTTGGAGGGTTCAACAGGCACTGACTCCACCGTCCCTTGTTTCTCTATCGCTGGTTGCGTCTTCTTCTGCTTAGGCGGGGAGACAAGCATGTCTACAGCTTGCATCGAATTGAGCGGCACCTGTGGCAAGCCTTCAGTCATCTTCTTCAATTCATCCACGCCGATATCTGAGAGCACCTTTTCCTTCATCTGTTTGGCCTGCGCCACGCTTTTGCCAGCCCCCTTCGCAAAGGACTGCAATGTCTTTGGCCCAAATACAGCCAGGACGGCGACCGCGATCAGCACCATCTCCATAATACGCATCAGAAAAACTCCTTTATGCAAAGGCAAAGCACGCCGCTACTATACACTTTCTGTATGCAAACATACCCTTTGATTGTACCATATCACCTCCGAATCACCTCCAACCTATATCCCAAAATAGCCAGGCGCTAAGTTGTATAGAATGAGAGTTGTAACGAGGTCGAACGGGGCAAGTGTTGCCATCATCAGCCAGTCTCTTTCCATAGCCGTCAAACGAATGATTGGACAAACAAAAAATATACGGGCACGTTAAACATTAAAGATGACGTACAACCGATTTATTATATTATTTTGAACATTATAACGGTCAAGGGAGAGAATGATAATGCGACGTTGAGAACTCACTGTCCCGTTCAAATTACTCAATGATAGTCCAATCATTCGATAACGTTCTGAGACACAGACGGACGCTCCTCTCAGTGCGTGCTTCGTTCAGGTTTATACTTTATACAAGGAAGGTTGCTCGGCTCGTGCTCCCGCGCCAGCGTCACGCGCTCAGGTTTTTCGAGCAGCAATTATTGGCAACATACCAATCTTGGCTATCTCCGGCGTCAAAGATCGGGATCTCACAATAAACATGGTATGATGGAAACAAAAGGAACATGAACAGATAAGGGAAGAGAGCAGTATTTAGCAATGCATCCAATGATGTCAAAACCACAACCAGCCGGTAAGCGCGCATCTCAGCTTCAGTCAATGATCATTACCGCCATTACCTTATTTGCTCTTTCCGGGCTTATGGTCGGCTTCGCATTTGGGACCTTTATGCGGCCCGCAAAACCACAACAATCAACCGCTCCAGCCCCCAGACAAACAAGTGCCACTTCGGTCAGCATCAAACAACCCAGCGCACCTTCCCCAACAGCAACACCAACACCAACGCCACAGATCACCGGACTTGGGTGTCCCGCTCTCATTATCTCACCTTCCCAGACAGTAGACTTCAACACACCTTATACACTTACGGTACAGGTAAAAGACAAGACGAAGTTTGACCCCAATAAGTGCGATCCCAAAGCTGAAAATAATATAACCGCTGATGGTGTTACTTGCCGTATCTGGCTCACAAAGGAAACGAAAATCGCTGATAGCAACGAAGATACGAAAAACATCCTGAGTGATCCCACAAACCTTCCTGATCAGTTTCCTCATGAAATCAGCGATAGCTTGAAGTTTGACGCCACTACGCCACAGGTTCAACAATGTACACAGGGAACAGCTACCTGGAAATATCAGTTCTCTCCAACTCTCGACAAAGGTACGACATACTATATCATGGTGGTTACTGACTACAAAGGTACATATTATGCCTGGAGTTCGCTGTCAGCCGTGGTACCTGGAAAGTAACGATACTGCACACTTTATAGAGGCAATTGCAGCAAAGCACAGAGTATTTCCATCCTTTAGTAAAGAAACATCCAAACATTCTTCTACACAAAACAATGAAGAACACCAATACATGCTCTTTCACAAATTACTCTGGATATCTGTGAGCAATTCATTGCTCGTGAATAGGGACCCGATTTATC
>DAOUDD010000191.1:0-28674 GCA_034431765.1 Ktedonobacteraceae bacterium
TGTAACACACTACTCTTAGAGATAGATTTTTACACGTATGCTAGAGCTATCTCCTCGTAGGGGCATATATACACTACAGGTCTGTGGCGATATTGAGAACTAGTCTCGTCTCCACAGACCGGTTCCTGGCCTGGCACCTCTGCAACTTGTTTGCACTAAACAGCGTGTTCGGATTCTTCCTACTCAGTAGTTCATATCGTCTTTTTTCACGTCTAGTTCAGTACCTGGAGTATTAGAGTTACAGCCGACTAATAGAAGTAATCTTATATTGATAATTGCCAAACATCTGCGTGACGAAGTTTTCATTGATAATTTTCATGGTAACATGGACTGGGTACGATGCCTGCGTACGTGAAAACGTCCATGTAATGGTACGCTCGTTATTCCCACTATCGGCACTCGCGCGATCTCCTCCAATACCGGTAATCCTTCCTTCACGAGCATCAGCAGCTTGAGCAGCTTGAATGAATTGTGTCTGATTTAGATGCTGTCCATTGATAGTGCATTGCTGCGCATCAATATTACTAAAAGCAGCCTCGTAATTCTGTTGCCGCATGCTCTCTATGAAATGATTTTCCAATATAAAAGGGCTTGTCCCCTCTGCCGTTGCCTGTATTCCTATATAACCGACAAGAGCAAGAACTAGAACGATAACAATACTTCCTCCAAGGAGGAAACGTGGTGTTTTTAGAAGTTTTTTCATAAGAAAAACCTGCCTTTCTTTATTCTTGTAGGAGTGCTTATTACCATAGAACCCTTCTACAAGTGGAGGACACAGAACATAATATTCTGTTCATCTCTGTGTTCATGAAGAGAATATAGCAGACGGAGAGCGGGGAAGCTATCGATTTCTCTTACAGCACTCTTACAAAAATGTAAGATTGGCAGAACCATAGAAGAGAGGAATCTAATGCAGACTTCCCCTTTCTGTGTTGCCTATATGTTCTTTGCAATGTAAATATCTCGTAACACGAAAACAGAGCAGACTGCAATTGAATATCCTGCTGTTCCAGAAATGCAGAGGGGCGCACTCAATCTCTAGTTGCTACATGCGAAAGGGAGGGAGCGGAAGTTACAACGAAGATAAGCCAGGTTTGGCTCAAGAGAGGGGTGAAGAGGTTTCGCAGTTCTCTTACCTGTATAAATATACAGATGTAAAGCCAGCACAGTTTCTCAGTGTTTCATAGATTGACGTTGGAAAAAAGCCATCCATACAGATGGGTAACCTGGGCCAACGGAACTCTCATTCCTCCCCCTATCTGAAAACAAGGGAAGGGATGAACCACTTTGATGAGAAGAAAGAGTAAGTTTTCTTTCTTCTCACTCGTTTGACTCTATATATCTTAGAAAGTTTCTCGTCTTAGAAAAGTTCTCGAACACTCTTTTCGAGTGAAGTATATGCGCTCCCAATCAGCTTTTGCAGATCCTGTGATACAGGCGCAAATTCCCCGTTAGCAATTGCTCTATAGATCATGATCTGGAAGGGAATAAAGCCCTCTGGCATGCCGGATTGCTTCAGTTCGTTTCCAATCTCTGACTCTGAAATGGAGCGATGGATTACTTTTTTGCCGGATACCTCCGAGAGGAGATGAGCCAGGTCATCAAAGCTCCAGGGCTGAGAGGCAGTGAGTTCATAGACCTTGTTCTCGTGTCCCCCTTCGGCAAGAACAGTTGCAGCGGCGAGAGCGAAGTCGTTCCGTGTCGCCGTATTGAGCTTGCCACTACCCGCCGAAGTTACCAGTTCGCCGCGCTCAACAGCCGCTTTGAGTTCAGGGTTCACAAAAAGATGAGTATAGAAAGCGTTGCGTAAGACGGTGTAGGGAATACCCGTGGAATGTAAAGCATATTCGGTTGCCTGATGAACTTGTGCCAGTGTTAACCCTACCTGCTCGGCATAGGCCAATCCTGTGTAAACGATCTGCCCCACCTCCGCCTTCTTCGCCGCCTCTATCACACCGACATGCTGGCGTACGCGTGCAATATCATCAAAGAGTGGAGAGGAGATAAGCAGTAGCTTGGAAGCTCCGACAAGCGTCTTTTGCAGGGAGGCGGGATCATCGTAATCACCCTGGCGTACCTCGATTCCCTGCTCAGCCAGAGCAGACGCCTTTTCCGGTTGCCGAACGCTCACTACAATCTCGCTCGCTGGGACTTTCTTGAGAAGATGTTGAACAACTAGGCTCCCTAATCCGCCTGTCGCGCCAGTAATCACAATTGACATAAGAATGCTCCTTTATTTCATTTCCTTTATCGTTAGAATGAGTGTTCTTTTCTTCATCTGCAAAGCAGAGTTACCGTTTCATTGAGCACAGACCGTCTTGAGCGAAGAACAATGCTCAACTTCTCACCATTTCACACAACTCAGTACCAAATTGATCGGCCTCACTATCATATCAAGCCTATTTATCATTTGGCACAACACACTCATTCCTAATAGTCACTATAAGAGAGTTACTCCCTTCTTGCAAGAAGGCACTAAAAAGTGGTATAGTTACTTCATGGTAACAAGGATACAATTTACTTTACAAACAGACCCTTTTGACGCCAACTGCCCTTCTCGCCGCGCGCTGGATCTGATATCTGACAAGTGGACTCCACTTATCATTTCTCTGCTCAGCAATGGGCCACAGCGCTATACACAGCTAAAGCGCCAGATCGGTGGCATCTCACAGAAAATGCTCACGCAAACGTTGCGGAAACTGGAAGAAGAAGACCTGATCACTCGCACCGTTTACCCAACCACCCCACCATCCGTAGAGTACGCACTCACGCCTTTAGGAGAGACCCTGCTGGAGCCTCTAACGGCTCTGCTCAACTGGGCGGCAACCTTCGGCTTGCAGATGGGTACTTCCTCAGCAGAAAAGACTAAGGGACGTTCATAGAGGTATGATTGCAGAGATCAAGGTTCAGTTATACCTAAGCTTTCAGCCAAAACCTTGTTAATGGGAAAACTCTTCCTCTTCTCCACGCGTTGGCGCTTCCGACGCATCATCAGCGAAACGACGAAGCAACGAGACGAAAGTCTCCCAGTCCTGCTCATCCCACCGGGAAACAATATAAGGCATAGACTATACGTCGGCAAGTAGTGCAAGGCTATAAGCCCTCCGAGAGATTTAAAGACAATTCTGATGTTGTCATCCTCATACATATTGACGTTATGCCAAGTTGTAGAGATAACTCCTATCGGATGCCTCTCCACGAGCACCTATGCTATCTCCTGATGGCACTTGCGACGCTGGAACAACACCACTCTTTCTCCTATGGGGTGTTTCACAGCTCAGATTCTGTAGTACTTGCCTGACTACGTCGCCGTCAGGAACCTGAAGTGTTGCCCTTTGAGATTTCACGAGGTTTACATAATAAAACACGTCTCCATCTCCCTCCTTTAACTCAACTCACACCTTTTGCCACATAGCGCTTTAACTAGAATCAAGTTCTTGGGATATGATTTTTAAAATATGCGCTTGATGACTATGAATAAAAAAATGCTCACTTGGTAGGAGGTGGATACGAAACATGCCAGTGGTTTGATCATGCCAGGGCACCAGTTCATCCGTGCTTACTGATGCATCTTCCGTTCCTCCAAAAACACTAATTGGACAATTAAAAGGCTTTTCATCTGTGTAACTATACATTTCCAGCGCTCTAAAATCGGCTTGCAAGGTGGATATTGTTAAACGTGCAAGCTCCTCGTCCTCGACAAACTCCTCTGGCAATCTATTCAGCTTTCTCACAGTCTTTAAAAAAAGAGCATCGTTTAAAAGGTGAAACCGAGGATTTGGATCAGGGAGTTGAGGTGCACGACGTGCACTGACAAAGAGATGCACTGGCATCTGCGAACCCTGACGACGTAGCTGACGAGCAACTTCAAAACTTAGATGGGCTCCCATACAATGCCCAAAGAAGACAAAGGGAATATCCAGATGCTCTTGCAACACTGGTGTGAATGCCTGCACGACCGCAGAAATTTCTGCAAGTGGCCGTTCCGACAATCGATTCTGCCGACCTGGCAGTTGTACAGGCCAGATCTCTATATCTGCTGGCACATAATCGGGCCAATGCGAGAAAATTGCCGCTGACCCACCTGCATAAGGAAAACAAAACAGGCGCAAGCGCGGATTTGGGCACCGTCTCGGCTGGAGAAACCATTGACTTACTCCTGTCATCGCTTTCATATCTTTCTTCCATTCCATTTTTTTCAGAATACGTTGCTGTGTATAGCATTAAATATGTGCTTCTATCTTCTATGAATATGTGCTGTCTCACCATATCCTTATCCTTTTTCAGTAACACTTAACTCCTGCCATTCTGCCGTATGGAGCATAGCTTTTGCCAGGTATGTGGTAAGTGCTTCTGCATTGGGATGATCAAAAACCAGGCTCGCAGGCAGTAATGTACCGAGTAGTGCGTGAAGGCGATTTCGTAACTCTACAGCCATTAAAGAGTCCATTCCTACTTCAAATAGATTCTGCTCAGGCTCAAGCTTGAAACCTGCATCAAATCCGAGTACCAGCCTGATCTGCTGACGAACGACACCCCGTAAAATGTCCAGTTGTTCACTTTCCGGGACTGCTTTCATTGTTCGCAACAGCGTATCCTGTTGCGCCCGTAAGGAAGTACCGTTACTTTCTACATGTACCCCATTCAATAAACGTTCCAAGAAAGCTGGCTTCTCGCTACCCATAAAATGCTGTACAAACTTCGTCCAATCGATTGGCAATACCCCTATCTGAACTGGACTTTGCTCCAGCACTTGCTCCAGGATCTCCATTCCCTGGACCAGCCCGATCGGTTGCATACCGTCTTTCACCAATTGTCGTTGAATCTGAGTTGATGTTGTTGCCATTCCAGCCTCAGACCACGCTCCCCAATTAATACTAACTGCTGGTAATCCTCTCAATCTACGGTAATGAGCCAGCCCATCCATAAACGCATTCGCCGCTGCGTAATTTCCCTGACCAGTAGATCCCAGGAGCGAAGCTCCTGATGAGAACAAGGTAAAGAAATCCAGTGGCATATCCTGCGTCAACATATGCAGATTCCAAGTTCCCTTCAGCTTGGGAGCCATAACTTTGTTGAAACGTTCCCAATTCTGCTGTAAAAGCACACCGTCATCAAGCACTCCAGCAGCGTGGATAATTCCACGAAGAGAAGGCATCGTGCTTCTTACAGTTGCTAACATCTGAGCTACCTGATTCTCCTGTGACACATCAACATTGATAACCAGGACCTTTGCCCCTTTTTGCTCAAGTTCACTTGTGACTACACGCGTTGCATGCGAAGCGCCGCTACGACTTGCAAGCACGAGGTGCTTTACTCCACCATGGATGACTATCCAGCGAGCCAACGCTAGTCCCAAACCACCAGAACCACCAGTAATGAGGTAGGTGCTATCGGCACGAAAAGAGGGGGTAACACGCTGTTGCTGCCTTCTTCCCGAAGAACCAAGATCACTTTGTTCTAACCTCGCAACGTAACGCTCCTGTAAACGGAAAGCGATCTGATCTTCATTTTCAGGATGCTCTATCTCCTCCAATAGCTTGTCTATTTCTTTATAAGTATTACCAACACAATCAAGATCTATGCGTGTACAATGAAAATCTGGTTGTTCCATGACAATGACGCGCCCCAGCCCCCAGATAGGCGCTTGCGCAATTGTCAGTTCACTCTCTCCCCCAGTTACTGATTGGCTGCTCCGCGTCATGATCCATAGCTGGGGCAAGGAGGACCATTTTTTCCCCACAAGGGCCTGTATCATGTGTAAAACGCTACCACATATCAAGTGCTGACTCTCTTCTAGGTCAGCACTACTTGCCTTTGGATTCTGCGCACAGTCTAAACTCCATAGATGCACAATTCCTCGACATGTATGCCCATCTGGGAAATGTTTCGCGAGCAGCGCGTGAAACGCGGCGGGATCGAACGGATCAATGCAGTCGGCCTCGAACTCGCTGTTAGCAATCTCTTGCTTTGCAAGAACGAGCACACATTGCTCCCCTTGCATCCGCAATCTTCGTGCTAGTTCGCTCCCTGTACCACTTCTGTCACCGAGAATCAACCAGGTTCCATCTTCTGCTGAAGTGCGCATGGTGAAGTTGCCAGAATGTACTACTCGTTCCTTCCGTTCCCAATTCAGGGTATAGAACCAGTCTCGTATCTGCTGCCGTGCTTGAGGAATAAGCGCTTCACGAGGTGCACGCCGTAGATGAAGACCGTTTATCTCGCCTATGCTTTGCCCACTCTCATCCAGAATCTGTACATCCACGACTGGCGTTGCCCCTGTTTCCTCGCTCTCAGGCCGTACCACTACATGGCACCAGATGCTCTTCTGAGGACGGCCATATAAACGAATGCTATCCATACTCAAAGGCAGATAAACACTCATTTCATGCTCACGAACACTCTTCGCCAGGCTTGACTCGACAACTTGAAAACATGCATCGAGCAGAGCAGGATGAAAGGTATATCCGTTTAGCTCATTCTCTAACTGCTCAGGGAGTATAATAGAGGCTAATGCCTCACCATCTCGTCGCCAGATGTGTCGTACTCCCTGAAAAGTTGTGCCATATTGCAAGCCAATATCGCGCATGTGCTGGTAGTGCTGGTGACCCTCTAGTCTCTGCAAGCAACGTAGCTGCACGTCTGTAGGGGTGAATAGTTCTTTCGTCGGTGTAGCTTGATAGTGTGCAACCTGTACGTTTCCACTTGCATGGAGCACCCACTGCTCATCGTCACTCCCCTCATCTTCCACGGAACTATACATTTGTACTGATGCACTTTTTCTATCTGCTGACAGATGTACAAGCAGCTGCACCAAGCGACCCGTATCAGGAGAAAGTTGCAGTGCCTGATGGATGAACAGATCATCCAACTGAACATTGTCTACCTTCAACGTTTCCTTTGCCCCAGCTACCATCATCTCTATACACGCTGATGCCGGAAACACAACGGTATCATATATCTGATGATCGTTGAGCCATGTGATCACACTGGCATTAATCACTGTCTCAAATACTTTCTCCTTCGTCGCTGAGCGCAGATGCTGTCCAAGTAGGGGATGAAGTTGCGCTTTGCTTGAAACACCTCTATAACGGGGGGGAGCCGACTTCTTCTCTGGAAACCAGTATCGTTTGCGCTGCCACTGATACGTCGGCAATGTCACAACTGTGTACGTTTCACTCGCAGTGCGATATACCCGTTCCCAATCAACCGTATATCCCTGTATATAGAGTGCCCCTAATGATGCCAGTATCACTGCACGATCCTCCATCCCCTGTCTGAGTGATGGCAATACCATTCCATCCTTTGCTTGCCACTTTAAACACTGCTTAGTTGACTGCAGCAACGCGGGCTGGGAACTTATTTCAAGGAATGTTCGATATCCCATCATCATCAGTTTCTCTAACGCCGGGCCAAAGCGCACTTCCTGACACATGTTACGTCCCCAGTAATCTGCTCCATACTCTTCTCCTGAACTGCATTGCCCGGTTACTGTTGAAACAAGTTGTATGGAAGCTTTACGCGGTTTCAGCCCTTGAAGTCTCTGCACAAGAGGTTGACGAAATAGCTCCATCTGTCTGCTATGGAAAGCATAATCTACCGGTAACCGGCGGAAAAAAGTACCCTCACGCTCTATCATATGTAACACTTCTTCCAGGTCTTTGGTCTCTCCAGAGAGCACGATGTTTGTCGGACTGTTCACAGCCGCAATAGAGAGGAAACTAGCATAGGCAGCTACCAACTGCCTCACCTCCGCCTCCTCCATCACTACTACAGCCATCTTTCCCTGTCCATGCGCTTGCTGCATGAGTTGTCCTCGGTAAGCCACAATCTTTACTGCGTCTTCCAGGCTCAATACTCCCGCTACGTAGGCGGCAGCTATTTCACCAACACTATGCCCGATAACGGCTCCTGGTACAATCCCCCATGAGCGCCATAACGCCACTAATGCTACCTGCATCGCAAACAGTACCACCTGGGCAACCTGTGTCTTGTGCAAGCGTGAGTGCTTACTATCGGCGTAGAACTCTTCTACCAAAGACCAGGATATATATTGTCTCAACAGTGCATCACATTCTTCAATACTTGCTCGAAAAACCGGCTCCTGCTCGAATAGCTGCCGTCCTACGCCCACCCTCTGAGTACCTTGACCAGCAAACATGAAAACTGGGTCCGGCTTCGATTCACCTACCGCCTCGCTCACCGTTATGGGCACTCGCTCATTCTCTGTCAAGGCCTCCAGTTGTGAGGCAAGTCCTTCATGGTCTTGACCTACCAGTGCTATGCGATATGGATAGTGCGTGCGCCTCACGCTAGCTGTGTAACAAATATCTCGTAATGAAGCTCTGGAGAGGAGACTTTCAGGTGTCACAAGTTCGTGTTGATACGTTCGTGCCAGTTGTCTTAGTGCCTCAGGGTCGCGTGCTGATAGTGGCAGTATATGAGAAGTACGCTCTATTTCGTCTCGTGCCACGCCGTTGGGTATGAGACCGGAGTCAGGAGCCTCCTCCAACACTACATGAGCATTCGTTCCACTTAAACCCGCCCCACTTACTCCTGCATATTTGCGCTTTATGCCTTGAGGCCATGAACGTAAGCTGGTGGGAATAACGAAGGGCGTGTTTTCAAGTGAGATGTGCGGGTTGAGTTCCTTAAGATGAAGGACGGGAGGCAACATACCATGTTGCATGCACAGAACAGCTTTAATTAGTCCCGCCATTCCTGCACACGCTTCAAGATGACCAATGTTCGTTTTCACTGAGCCGAGTACACACTCTGGTCCAACTGGTCGTGGCTGGCCTACTACGGCTTTTAATGCTTCAACTTCAATTGGATCTCCAAGCGCCGTCCCTGTTCCATGTGTCTCGACGTACGAGATATCCCTGGGTGCTACTCCTGCGCGCTGTAAAGCCTGCCGCACAACGTCTTGCTGAGCCATGCCGTTCGGTGCAGTCAGTCCGCTCGAACGTCCATCCTGGTTAACTGCCGAACCTCGAATCAGAGCCAGAATTGGATCACCATCTGCCTGTGCCTGTGATAAGCGCTTGAGAATTACGACTGCGCATCCCTCGCCACGTACAAAGCCATCAGCGCTCGCATCAAACGCCTTCGACCTCCCTGTGGAAGAGAGCACTCTCATTTTTGAAGTGATAATGGTAGACAACGGATATAAGATAAGATTTGTTGCACCAGCAAAAGCCATGGTGCATTCTTTATTATATAAACTTTGACATGCGAGATGGACCGCTACAAGAGAAGATGAACAGACTGTATCCACAACCATGCTTGGTCCTTGCAAACCAAGCAGGTAAGAGATGCGACCAGCGGCAAAACTGGGACCATTACCTATGCCAATGTAGGCATTAGCACTAGCTGCGTTTTCATACACCATCTGCTCTATTTGCATATCAAAGTAGTCACGATTAAATAATCCAGTAAATACTCCCGTCTGGCTCCCAAAGAGCTTTTCCGGGCGCAGACCAGCTCGCTCCATTGCCTCCCAGCTTACCTCTAACAATAATCTCTGCTGAGGATCAAGATAGGCTGCCTCACGGGGAGAGATGCCAAAGAACATCGGATCAAATTGATCTATTGCATCGAGAAAACCACCCCAACGCGAAACAGTCTTTCCCGGTGCCTCTATATCTGGATCATAAAATGTATCGATATCGTACCTATTGGAAGGTACTTCCGTGATGGCATCACGTCCCTCAATAAGCAACCGCCAGAACGCTTCTGGACTATTTGCCCCTCCTGGAAATCGACAACTCATACCAATGATGGCAATCGGTTCTGTTCTTTCCCGCTTCAGTGCCTCCAATCCCACCTGAAAATGCTCCATTGTATGGCAAGCATTGCCTTGCTTCGCCTCGGTTTCAGCAGGTTGCTCAGAGCTTTGCAAAGCATGATGTGTTGTATTACTCTCATCACTCTTCACGGTGCTCTCTAGCACATGCCCCTTCTCAATGCGTACAGCAGCTTGAGCATGTACCGTTTGCAATAACCTTGTCACTAAATGGGCAGCCAGAGATTCTATAGTAGGATAGCTCCAGAAGAGCGTTATTGGAAATGGCAGTTCCAGGCTTGCCTGTAACCAGTTCCTCAGTTCCACCGCCATCAATGAACCCAGTCCGAACTCTCCTAGAGGGCGCTGTGTATCTATCTCTGCTACATCGACATGCAAGAAGGCCGCTATCTGTTGGCGCATCCGTAACACCAGAAACTGCACTACCGATTCTTCGTCGGATAGTGAAGCCAGAATTCTGCTTCGTATAGCTCTATCCTCGGGTGAAGAAATATCCATCCCCTCAACACGCGCTTGCTCGTCAAGCAGATCTTTGCGGAGTATTTTCCCAAGAGGACTTCTCGGTAGCGCATCGCGAAACTCAACAACGTGAGGTATCTTGTAGTCACTCAATCGATCCTTGCAGTAAAGCAGTACTTCCAGCTCCGTTGGCATCCCTTCAGCTACAATGACAGCCTTGATGCTTTGTCCTCCATATGGTCCAGGAATACCCACCACAGCCACCTCCCTGACGGCGGGATGGGTCAATAACACCTGCTCGATCTCCAGAGGATCGACCTTCTCTCCTCCACTTTCAATAAATATTTTTTTGCGCCCAGTGATAAATAGTCTGCCCTTTTCATCTTTTTTACCGAGATCACCTGTAAAAAAGAAGCCTTCTCTAAATGCCTCACGGTTTAACTCATCGTTATTGAGATAACCTGCGGTCATCGCCTCGCTCTTGACAACAATCTCTCCTACGCTCCCAGCAGGTAAGGATTCGAGAGTTCCATTTGTAACGCGCACCTCTATCGTTCCGATGGGCCTGCCAACCATGTCGTGACGCACATCCTCGTCCGGCTCCATGTTCACAGTGATCAACCCAGCTTCCGTACTACCATACATTGAGCGCAATAGAATACCAAACCGTTGCTTGAAACGCGTAAAGGTTTCTTGCGGCAGAAAATTCCCCCCGGTTAAGCATAAGCGCAGAGAAGAGAGATCGGCATTCACATCTTTGGGCACTTCGGCCAACGCACCAAAAATATAAGGAGTAGCAGGCAAGATAGAAATGTGCTCCTGTGCAATAAGTTCGAGCACGTGCCGCGCGCGGAACACAAACGGCACCTCCACCTGTGTCTTATTGCGCTCAACCTGCTCCAAAAGCACCAGGGTTACTCCTGTTGTTAGCGAAGCCAGCATGCATTTCATCATTCCATGCGTATGGAAGAGTGGCACAATACAGAGCACTGTATCTGCCGCAGTCATACGTATAGCGCTGGTATATGCCTCGATCTCGTATACCAGGTTTTTCTGTGTTCTATACACCTTCTTCGCCCGCCCAGTAGAGCCTGACGAATGCTGACAGACCACTGGACCATCAAATAGGGCACGAGGTGCACCACGCTTTTTATTAGAGGCTTGTTGTTGAAATGGAGGATCTGGAACTTTCTCTACTTCGTCAACGATGACAAAAGAAACATCTTTGTCTAGCTCACGGGCGGTTTGCCTACATTTCTCTGCTCGCTCACTATCCGTTATAATTGCCTTGACCTCGTTGTCAATGAGATAGTGTCTGAGTTCATCAGCCTTCAATGCTGGATGAAGGGGCAGTACAATAGACCCCAAACCTGCTACTGCAAAAAAGCTTACAATATATTCAATTGAATTGGGAAGCATGAGTATAACGCAATCCCCGTCATCAACCTTGAGCACACGCAGTATCTCTACAAAGCGTTCCACTCGTACGAAAAGTTGAGCGTAGCTCAAGCGAATATTTCCATAAACAAGTGCTGTTTTATCTGCATTAGCCTCTGCAGTTTGTGTGAGCATATGAAATAGCATCTCCAGGTTCCTCCAATGCTAAATTATATCAGAGCAGTAAAATACCTCTGGTAAACAACAGATCTTGTTCTTGCTGGTGCTATCTCGCTTGAATCATGAGCAATGCCACTATGCCTCTAACCATTTTATGGCGAACTTCTCCTGATATGCCTCACAAACTATTTTCTTCCTCACGAAACTCGCCAAACTAGTTCAAATGGATTCTATCTCTGTAAACCTCAACTGTAAAGAAAAGATATGAAAAGAACCAATACGAGTCAACCATCTTTTACAGATTTTGTCAAGACTCAATGAAAACATCTCTGGAGAAACTTATATTCCCACAGAAGGTGAAGCAAGTACCTTACGCATAATTTGGAGAAATGCCTGAAAATCAGGAGAGAGCTGCTTATCTTTATGCCAGGCTATCTGAGTCATAAACGCGAGTTCTGGTCCAACCCAGTTAAGTGGAATGAGCTCGCCCTGTGCAACCTCTGAGGCTACGGTAAGACGTTCCAGGAACTAGAGTAGCAGAGTCATTAGTTCGTGACTATTTAAACGCACTCACACATGCTTTCGCTAAAAGCTGAGGTCGAGCTAAGATTATGGATTGTCCTGGCCATGTTCCTTTCATCCTGTAGTCATCCGTTCATAAATATGAAGATGAAGAATACAACCGCTTGTGTCTTCGGGCAGAGCACTGTTTCGATAACCATTTTCCTGTCTTAGCTCATAGACATGAGGAAAAGGCTCTTCTTCCTACACAGATGGATCTCTACACGTACAGAAATGAGACCCTCTGGATGATAAAAAACAAGAGGAGGTACATGAAATATGGCGCGTGTTGCGCTAATTCTGGTCCCGATTGAGCAACGTTGGGTGGGGCGTTTACAACGTATCTCGCCTGACCTGACGATTGAGCATCGACCCTCATTGTCCTTGCAGGAGAGGCTGTGGCAAGAGGTAGAAATACTCTTTGGTGTTCCCCAACAGTTACCAATGCCAAAGCAAGTTCCTAGGCTGCGGTGGATACAACTCTACTCCGCCGGTGCTGATCACCTTGTTGACAATCCACTTTTCCAGGCTGATATCATGATTACAACCGCGAGTGGAGTACATGCCATCAATATCGCTGAGTATGTGCTTACCATGACACAGGTCTGGTATCGCCAGATACCGCAGTTACTCCTTTGGAGGCAAGGAAGAGAGTGGAGCAAAGAGAAGGAAAGTATCAACTCCTCGATAGAGGAATTGCACGGGAAAACAATTGGTATTGTTGGCTATGGTAGTATTGGACGCCAGATAGCACGATTGGCACAAGCTTATGGCATGCGTGTTCTGGCAATGCAACGCAGCAATAATCATAAAGATACAGGTTACCAGTTTCCCAATGTTGGTGATCCCGAAGGAAGATTACCTGAGCGTTATTACACCTTCGACCAGTTGCACGATATGTTGAAAGAGTGCGATGTTGTAGTTGCAGCAGTGCCTTTGACGACAGAGACGAAAGCAATGTTCAATGCAGAAGCGTTTCAAGTGATGAAGAATAACGCGTTTTTTGTGAATATCGCTCGCGGTGATATATGCAATGAGGATGCATTAATTCATGCGCTTGTACAGAAACAGATAGCAGGTGCCGCGCTCGATGTCTTTCAGCAGGAACCACTCCCATCAACCTCGCCACTATGGAACTTGCCCAATGTGCTCATGAGTCCTCACCATTCATGGGCGACACCGCATTACAGCGAACGAGCGGCAACCATTTTTGAGGAAAACTTACGTCGCTATGTTGAGGGACAACTCTTGTATAATGTTGTTGACCGAAAGCGTGGATATTAGATATGTTTCCTCTGCCTTCTAGCAAGGGCTAATCATAGTGGAGAAGACACGCACTGTGGGCATTGTCCGTCCAGGGTGCGGCGATGATTGTCGGGGCACGTACCCGTGCCCTTCATAATCTCAACTTTTCGCTGTATCCTCGATCAATTCGCCAAGATTTCGGATTTTCTGTCAGGAAGCAGATGCACTGGTGCCTGTTTTTTGAGATTGATCAGGATCATTGCGTACAATATCCTGGGTCGTTTTTACGCATTCCTCCCCCAGCGTCTTTCAGTATCTTCACCTCACCGACAGTCTAGTATAATTTCACGCCTTGAGGCTCTGCCTTCACAACATAATGACACAGGCCTAAGCAATTCATTTTTTGCATCGTGAGCTGAGCAACGTGCTGACAAAAAAGCTGTTCAGCAAAGCTGCAAAATTTTGAACTGCACTCCAGAACTATCTATGCATTGACAATCTCTGAAAAATTCGTTATATTCGTACTAACTAAACGATATTGATTTCGTAAAATATCGGATTTAGTAAACTATGGAGTCCTTTTCTTTTCCTCGCACTAGCCAGAGGAAGTCGCAAACAAGTGAAAACGCTGGCTCTCGGCTCTATCATCTCTTCGAGTAAGCTATTTACAGAATGACCCTGGTCTGTTGAAATCCTCTGGTAAGCATGGTTAGAGCCAGTGTTCCACACCAGGTATATAAGAGAAAAAGGAGATGTCATGGATGTGCATCTCGGTGCTCTGAGGCACCTGAAACCTGCTCAACGGCGGATCGGGATACTTATGCTCTTCTGTTGCATAAGTGGTCTCCTCGTAATTTATCCCCTCTTCCATTCTTCCTCCAGCGCTCACGCCGCCGGGGCGTACCAGAACAACAACGGCTCGGTAGATCCGTCAGCTTCGGCTCGCCGACGCGGCTTCGGCTCGAACGTCTTCATCTTCAATCCCAGTATGTCGCGGAGCGAGATCCAGGCGAAGGTCGATGCGGTAGCAAAAGAACAGGTCTCTAACCAGTTTGGCGCGCAGCGCTATGCGTTGCTGTTCGAGCCTGGCACGTATGGCTCCACTACTGACCCTCTCAACTTTCAGGTTGGCTATTACACTTCAGTGGCAGGTCTGGGCGTCTCCCCGAACGATGTTGTTATCAACGGGTCGATCAACGTCTATAACCAGTGTTTCGGTACCAACAACTGCACCGCGCTCGTAAACTTCTGGCGCTCGTTATCGAACCTGACCATCAACGTGACCAATCCGAATGGAGGCTGCTATAGCAGCGAATTCTGGGCAGTGTCACAGGCGGCACCGATGCGCCGGGTCCACGTCAATGGAAACACCACTTTGATGGACTACTGCACCGCTCCTTCATATGCAAGTGGTGGCTTCATCGCTGATTCGCAGTTTGATGGCACGGTCACCAATGGCTCACAGCAGCAGTGGTTCACCAGGAACAGCAAGCTTACAAGCTGGAGCAACGGCGTCTGGAATCAGGTGTTTTCGGGCGTCGTTGGTGCACCCACCGAATGTTTCCCTGCTCAAAAGGCATGTGGTGGTCCATACACTACGCTTGCGGCCAGCCCGGTGACGCGAGAGGCACCATATCTGTATATGGATGCCAAAGGGAACTACAACGTCTTTGTCCCCTCGGCGCAGCGTAACTCCATAGGCACAACATGGGGCACCAGCGCAACACCTGGCTCGTCCATCTCACTCAAAAGATTCTTCATCGCCCAGCCAACGGATTCAGTAGAGACAATCAATGACGCGTTAGATGATGGCAAGAATCTCATTCTGACTCCGGGCGTCTATCATCTGCGCCAGAGCATCAGAGTGACCCATCCTAATACGGTGGTGCTTGGTCTTGGTTTCCCCACACTCATTCCCGACAACGGAAATATCTCGATGAGAGTCGCCAGTGTGAGGGGAGTTTCGATCTCAGGGCTAATCTTCGATGCAGGCGCAAAGAACTCTCCAACGCTGTTGCAGATCGGTACAGGCCATAATCGTGATAGCAATAACGACGCAGATACACAGGGATCTCAAGCTGGATATGATCATGGTGGTAGTGATAGATCTAACCCGACTGCTCTCCAGGATGTGTTCTTTCGTATTGGAGGCGCGGAGCCAGGCAAAGTCACGACCAGCCTGATCATCAATAGTAACAACGTTATCCTCGACGACATCTGGGCATGGCGAGCCGACCATGGCAATGCAAACACTGTGGGCTGGACCATCAACACCGCCGACACAGGCGTCATCGTTAACGGGAACAATGTGACCGCATACGGCCTGTTCGTCGAGCACTACCAGAAGTACGACGTGATCTGGAATGGGAATAACGGGACGGTTGTCTTCTTCCAGAACGAGATGCCCTACGATCCGCCCAATCAGGCGGCATGGATGGAAGCTCCTGGTGTCAATGGCTGGGCAGCCTTCAAGGTTGGCAAGACCGTTACCAGTTTCCATGGGTACGGCATGGGCAGCTATAGTTTCTTCAATCAGGGCGTGGATATCTACGCAGCACACGCGTTCGAGGTCCCTACAACTCTTCCAGCCGGAAGTCTCCATAACCTGCTCACAATCTTCCTCTCGACTGCTGGCTCTGGTGGTATCCAGCACGTGGTCAATGACACAGGCGGGTCATCGACCATCGCCAACCCAGACACTCCGGTCACAGTGGTCAACTATCCGTAACAGCCTGATACCTCGTCCGACCGTCTAACAAGTGACATGTGCCATGGTCCTCTTTCTGGACTATGGCGCATGTCTTATTGAGTGAGCGGACGAGATGGGGAATGGTGTACCGCTCATGTGCTATACTACCAGGGGTTTCATCACACGGTCAAAGAATAAGCTTATGCGTTGCTTTTACAGATCGAGGAAGGGACGCAACGACTCGTTTTTTCTCTGCTTTGTAGAACTGATCTTGCCTTGATCAAAACACGACATATTTCCTTCTTATCAGGAATTGATCATCGCCTTTGTCAACCGAACAGACGCGGAGCAGATTCGCAGCTTTGCCCGCGAGTTCATACGCTAAAGAGAATCGACTGTCTGTCCTGAAAGCGCGAGGGGGCCAGACTGCGCGCTTGCCGGAGAGATTGGCATTCCTCTCGTTTTGCGCAACAAGCAGAACAAGAGTCACAATAGACAAACCGATGCAACCCCTGATGATTCTTCCTCTCGGAAACAGACGAGCCGGCAAAGGATCATTCCCATGATGAAGGAGGGTCTTCAGTATGTGAGTGGCGTGTCATGGATCTGGATGACTATCCTGCTAGCTGCCATCGCGAACGTTACGCATGTTCCACCTGAGAAATTAGGGCGCATCAGTAGCGTCGATATTTTAGGTTCATACAGCTTACTGCCAGTAGGCTTACTTGTGGCGGGTCTTCTTGCAGACCGAATTGGTCCGGCATGGGTATTTCTTGGCGGCGGCGTGCTTATTTTACCGATTGCTCTTGTTGGCCTCTGCCTTCCAAGTATTCGCCGGCTCTAGTTTAGGAATGTATTCTGGGGAGCACATTGCAGAGAGGAAGTTCATGAGAAAAATTGAAATCATCCCGTATAAAGAAGACTGGCCGAACGAGTTTGCGGAACTTGCTCGACCTCTACGTGCTATTCTTGGAGATGTAGCCTTGCGTATCGACCATATTGGCTCAACTTCAGTACCAGGGCTGGCTGCCAAGGATATTATCGATATGCAGGTGACGGTGCGTGATCTGGATGCACCCATTGAGGAGCTCCTTACGCCACTTGGATACACACGTGTCCTTGAAATCACTAATGATCATCTCCCACCGCATACAACTGGTCCCGTGAGTGAGTGGGAGAAGCGTTATTTCAGACCGCCAACAAGTCAACGACCAACCCATCTTCATGTGCGCGCACAGGGTCGGGCAAACCAACGGTATGCACTGCTCTTCCGCAATTATCTACGTACTCACTCTATTGCCGCAGGCGCGTACGCACAGATTAAACGTGCTCTAGCTCAACAACATCCTGAAGATTGGGAAGCATATTACGATGTCAAAGATCCTGTCTGCGATATCGTCTGGGAGGCAGCAGAGGCGTGGGCAAAGAGTATAGACTGGCAGCCAGATCGCTCAGATGCATAGAAGTGTAGAATATTAATAGAAGGATAAATGAGAGGAGACGGATCATATCGCTCATGAGGGCGATATGATCCGCTTTTTTGGCAATGCTAATTCAGTAGATTGCGGATCGTCAGCCCGAAGCGCTCAACGACGGGACCGACAGTTGCAAGCAGAATCGAGCCGATAATAGCTGTGAAGATAAAGTTGGAGATAATCCAGATCAGTGAGTAAGGAACAAACAGATTGGCAGGGTTAAAGCCACCAATGACGAGGATGGCATTTCCGTACAGGCCTCCGAGAATGTTATTGGGGAGAACTGCGCAGATCAAGAAGAAGATGAACCCTTTGACAGTAAAAACATCTTTCCCAATAGCACTCACACCAAAGCGCCGTGCGAACAGGCGATAGAGGATCATCGGCAGGCCAAGCTGAATAAAGTCGGTTGTGCCGAATGGTAGCGCAAGGGCGATAGGCAGAGCCGAGAGGATACCTGCTCCAAGGAAGTTTCCGATATAGGCGATGACAAAGGCCCAGCCGCCAAACCAGATGGCAAATGGAATACCGAAACCGATGGCTATAAATATGGGGCTTGAGATTGCTCCCGCGCCAAAAGTGAAGATAGAGAGCCATGAGAGCACGGTGTAGACCGCAGTTGCAACGGCAATCGTGACAAGCTGTGTGCTGCTCGGCCAACCACGAAAACGCAGCGTATACGTGATACCTGTCGAAGCACTGCCCGCTATCTCTGGCGGCTCGTTTCTTCTCTCGGTGTTAACCTGGGGAACCTGTGGTAATGATTCTTCCATTGTCAAAGTCCTTTCTTGATATGAATAAGGCTATCTGTACAAATACTGCTTTAGATAACTTGTAATGAAAGAACGACCGCTCCGATAACAATTCGAGGATACAATGTATCTACTCAAAGTATACATGTTCTATCTGGATTGTGCAGAGGGCCATTTTTCAAATCCTTTTGATACTCTAACACAAGCTCTATGCCTTTGCCTTTCCAAGTTGCTCACTGCGCTCATAACAATCAACTGCCTCTCGGTGCCGTCCCAGCACGTCGAGAACGGTACCTCGATTAGCCCAGGCTTGCGGATCGTTGGGATTGAGGTACATCGCCTGCTCATAGGCCATCAGCGCTTCTTTGTGGCGCGTCAGGGCAAAATAGGTGTCCCCCAGCGCAATCCAGAGCGTCGCCTTACCCCAGCTCATCTCAAGCGCGTGGTGATAGGCCACCAGGGCCTCCTCGTAGTTACGCATCGTAAAGAGCTTATCGGCCCGCTTCTCCCAATCATCGGCGGTTAATTGTATGCCCGATGTCGTTGGCGAAGAAGACGTTCCGATGGGCAACGGTGTTACAGGCGATACCGGATTCTGAGCAGGAGTAGGTGCAGTTGTGCGCAGATCACTGCCACTCGCGTGTGTCAGTGGCAAGGCTGGAGTGACAGGAGCTGCTATATTTGGCATTCCTGCACTTTGCCAGCTTGCTCTAGCAGATGATGAGGCCGAGACTCCTGCTAAATGAGCAGAACTGGACGTGCGAGAGGCTGATAGTGGTTGTGTTGTTATCTTATGCCCTGCCAGCGAGAGCAGGTCATTCATAAACAGTTCAATGTTCGAGTAGCGTCGCTCTGGTCGTTGCTGAGTGGCTCGTTGCAAGACAGGCAGTAGATGTTCATATTCAATCGGCTGCATGATCTGTTTAAAGAGCTGTTGACAGAGGACTGCGAACATGTACTGATCGCTGGCAGGTGTAACCGCTTGCCAGTAAGCTGAGACCCGTTCGGGAGCGTTGCTGACACCATACAGCTCTGGTGGTAAAAAGGGAACAGGTGGTGGCTGTAGCTTCGCCAGCCCAAAATCGGCAATCCATAGGCGCTCGTAGCTTGCCAACAACACATTACCAGGTACAATTGCCCCATGCACAATGCCGCGTGCATGAGCTGTACTTAGAGCTGAGCCTGCCTGTTGCAGTAACTGCATAAGAATTGAGAGCACTGAAATATTGCGCTCTCGCAAAGTACGCTGTGTCTCAGGTTTTTGATAGTGAGCGACAAAATAGGGCAGTGTCCCTGGCACATACTGACAGAGCGCGAGCAGATAGGTTGTTTTATCATTAACAGCAAAGATCTCTGAAGAAGGTGTAGACGTTCCAGCCTGAGCCTGGGCCTGCCATGTCGAGCAACTGAATACTGGAAGGATCGCTGGATGTTGTAGTGCCGTCACGCTGCGTACTTCACGGCGGGCAAGCTCCCATTGTTCTCCCTGTGGCGTTCTAAATGGGCCTGGAGAAGGTGCGATTAGTTTGACAGCGACTGGTTGTTGCGAACGCTGATGTACTGCGAGATATGCACGTCCACTACGACCCACTCCCAGAAGCTTTTGCACATGATACATCCCGATTTGTGTGCCTACCGCGAGGGCACCACAAAGCGGACAAACCTGCTCCCCAGGTTGTAACGCGTGAGAGGGATGTCCAAGACAAAACGTTGTAGCGCTTGCTCGTGATCCATGATGTGTAGTAGTGTCCATCTCGCTCCACCTGTACTATGTATCTTCTTCAGCCGCATCTTCTCGGAAAGAAAGAGGAGCAGTTCTAGCATCCTGCCAGGTTTGCTCTCTTCCTTTCTCTCAAGATCTCTACTCCATTGGAACGGTATATACAGAGTGTGATTGAACACCGTGCTGCATATACGGGTCATTGTACAGTTGAGGATGGTTCTTGACCTGACTTTGTACCTGGCGGAATTGATAGTCCTGAGGCGGTATCAGGCGATCCACAAGATCATCCCTTTGCACTGTAAGCGCATTCTGCTCTTCTGGAAGAAGTCGATCAAGAACGCCTTGCTGCTGCTGTTCCAATAGCGTTACCTCACGCAGAAGACGTTCAAGCGTTATACGCTCAAAACCGGTTTGGGGAAGCTCATTGAAAGCTCGTGAGTAGCGTATTTCGTTGAGACTATCATGAACACGCCTCATTAGATTGCGCATCGACTCAAGAGCTGTGATCTGGCGTCTGCGCTGTCCGTCCTGAATACGGTAGAGATGAGCCAGTCCGAGAAAGACCGAACGAATTTCGGCTGCCCCCTGCGGCATCTGCTGCTCTGGTGGCCACGGAGCATTTCCCTGTCCGAGCCGCTCGATTGCCTCCTGTAACTGCGCACATTCGGCAGTCAATTGATCGTATTTTGCGCCGCGTATCGACAATGCACCCAGGCGATCAAGCATGAGATTGAGGCTAATTGCAATCGGCAGCAAAGGTCCCGCGATACCAGGTGCACGGGCAGAGATATCGCCGCGAGCTACCCGTGCATGTACCTCGCGGAGTGCTGCAACTCCCTCTTCCAGAATATGCTTCTCCTGTGCTGAGCGCGATGCTTCATCCGCCTCACGGCGTGTTGCTTGCAGTTCACGGCGCGAGATCACCAGCTCACCACGCATCTGCATCGTCAGGCGGTTGTTTTCCAGCAGCGTTAACGCCTGTCGCGCGATAACAATCAGAATAAGTGCCAGGGCAACGAGATCAGCCTGTAACAGGACTGCACCACCGCGTGGCGCGACTTGTGTGAGCAGCAAGGCGCAGGTTGCCAGAACGAGAATGAATGGTGCGATTGTCTGTGCTGTCAGGCTCAACTGCGCGAGACGGCCAGGTGCATGGCTAGGAGTAGAGAGCATATGAGCGTTTTTGGCCCGTTCAGCTTGCTCCTGCTCACGAGCAATGCTGCGAGGATACTCAATTGCTGCCAGGCCAATCAACGAGAGGCTCAACGGCCACAGCACATCCTGGATCGTGCCGGTGTTGAAATTGTTCGAGAGCGAGTAGTATCCGACCAGGCTATCGGTGATAGCCAGGAAGAACAGGCCCATGCACAGCAGCATAAAGACCGGTTGTTGCGCTCGGTTCGCTAGAGGGCTGAACATAAGAAAGGCACCAATTGCGATCAGAAAGAGGTCGCTGGTAGGATAGTAGATCGAGCGAATCGCTAGCGGCGTGCTCACCTGTCCCAATCCTGCAATTGAGGGACCGAGCAGGAAGAACCAGGAGATGGCAAGTGCGGCTCCAATCACGGCCAACGAGTCGAGCAGCAAGCGTACCCGACCAACTGATGCCTTGTTACGTCGTGTCAGCAGAAGTGTTCCCAGCAAGAAGAAGATGTATGAAGGCGCAAAACCGAGATCATAGAGGCCTGGAGTTGGTACATCGGCACTGGGCATGCGTACATCAAAGCTCGTCCAGATCGCCTGTCCGCTTGCGTACAGGGCAACAGCGATTGTGATCGCAGCCCAGGCAAAAAAGGCACGGCGCGCTGTTTGTGCCTCGCTATGTGCGATCGCCATCTCGTTGGCAGAACGTCGTTCCGCACCTTTTTGCAACACTTCTCGACTCAAACGAGAAGAGACGTGGCGCAGGCGCAGCGTAATACGCGCGCAGAAGTACAGTCCGATGCATTCACCGGCAAACTGAAAAATATCCGATAAGCTCTTGAGTGCAAAGCTCTGTCCCGGTAACTGGCCAATGATGACCATAGCCATCAAGAGAAGAGCAAAGCTAGCAGTGAAACCAAGCACAATCCACGGCCCGAATTGCTCGCCCCACCGATCACGTGCCAGGGCCTCACCGTGAAAAATAAGTGTTTCCTGTTTACGCTCACGTACATTGCGCGCAGATCGAGCAGCAGCATGTGGTGCTTCCGCGTGCATCTCCGGTGGCGCAAACTCAAATTGTGGACTCATCGGACCCATCGATCCTGGAAATTGTGATGCATCATGGTAAGACATAGATGCTCCTCTCTTACACTGCGTTTAGCAGCATACAATCGGAAAACAGTCAGGCCAAACCGGGCTAAACCGGGCTAAACCGGGCTAAACAGAGCAAGCTTTAGAACATAGAGTGAACATCGTGCTCAATGAAAGGGTGAGCAGAGCTTTTTTCAGCGCTTTGCCAGATGCTCTCGTGTAAAGTCCCTTGACCCTTTCGAGGTGCTCAAGTCTACCCGTTCTGCTAGAGCGATGGGTGGATAGAACTTTACACTGCTCATTTGTTGATTCGCTTTAAGGATACCGGAATGTGCAATGATAAGAGCTATGAAAATGAACAGCCCGAATAGCAAAACTCCTGTATCTCCAGAGGATAGTTCGCCTGGAAAAAGTTGAAGGGTGGGCAGGGACCAGCAGAAAATCAGCAGTATCATACCGAGAAGACAAACAAGATGTGTCATCGCTCCTACAAGTAAGCCGCAAGCAACAACGCTAATGTACAGGGCGAGGACACATGCAAAGACTTGTGGGTTTGCTGCGATGAGATGGTGCCAGAACGCTATCCAGGGTGTATCTGTTGAAACCGCTCCCGTCGCATGCAGAAAAGCCCCTGCTGCTCCCTGACCGAACGCGCGTTGAATATTTACCCAGGCCCACCATGCCCAGACAAAGCCAAAGACGACACGCACAAGGCTAGTAATGCGTAATCGCCAACGCCGCAGCGTTGCCCTCTCACGAGCCGTCGCTCTTTTCTCTCTTCCAGACGGCAATAATGAATAACTCACAGGTGCAATCTTTCTCTGTACTACTCTTTTCTTCTCCATACAGCAGATTCGCTATCTGTTTGGAGTATATGAGAAAGACCTTACTAAGAACTCCTATCATACTTCCACCCTCTTGACATAGGAATTTCGTGAGGAAAATTGTCGGAAAGAATTTTTGAGATAAGCCTTGCTTGTGCGTCTTTCTTCTATAAGCCTTCTTGTAGAAGTTTTCTCCAATAGGAGTGTCTTTGAAGAGAACTATTGCGATCGGCATGTGTTATTCCTTGCATAATATACTTGTAACGATCGTTGTACCCTCTTTTTCTGGAAGATGGAGAGAAGCTTTATACTCTGCAGTTCTGTAGTAGAGTCTATGTAAGAAAAGTGGCGAGTGAAATTTGTCGATCTCTTGCAGAAGACAAAGTCTCTGACACGCAAAGGGGGGGAGAATTTGCAAATGTCTTATACGAGAAAGAAGATCTGTCCGATGTAAGACACGAGTCTTATACCAGCGTCTTTGTTGCATTACGTAAGACATTTTTTAACGAATTTTATAAAAATTTTATACACATAGCATAGACAATGCCAGAAGAATGTGTTACGCTTGCTAACGTTTCCTGAAAGAATAGTTGCTCAGCGCTGGGAAGCGACACTCCTAGAGAGGGGAGAGGCAGCCTCCTTCTAGTAGGGAAATGCGGGGAGAAAGCTTCTACGGAGACCCGGTGTATAGAGACGCATGTCAGGAACAAAACCTGGAGCAAACACAACAAAACAACTTGCATATTTGCAAGCCTGAGTGCGTTTGTGTCATGACGAATGCAGTAGATATTCCAATAACGCTCTTTATTAATCCATATACTGTATCCCTGATGAGGTTGGTCAAAAAGAAAGAACAGGAAGTCTTTCTTCATCTAGAACAACGCCAAATCCCCTGACAGTAAGGCAAGATTCTATTAGGAAGAACGGCATCTATAGAACAGGAACACGTCACTATGCGAACAGACGTAGCACGCAATCTAGAGTGTATTCATCCAGACTTATCTGATACAGACGTGAACACAGGACGTTTGTTCTCTCTATCGAGAGCAGCTCTTCCAATCAGAAGCGCGTTATCACGACTCAGTTTTCCTTGTTTAGCTTTTTAGCCCATACTATCACCTGCATTTTCTAACTACCCATCACCATTAGTCATCGCGGTTCTATTGTTGGGTTGCATCAATCGAAGTTTGCCGATATAAGATGTACTACATTTCTATGTGTTTGTGACTATGCATAAACATAAGAATGTAGCCAGTTTCTAAAATCGAAGAGATTTCAATGCCGAACGTGCGCGTTTTCAGGCGGGTCCGTGAGAGAACATTGCGAACAGGGCGCATCTCTTGATCCCAGACACCAGCCTCTTGCGCCTCCTGGAGTCGTTTGCGGCTGCGTGCCACCGCCACATCGTTGACGCGCCCACCGTTAAAGCTTGCCAGCAGCACCTCATATGGGCAATAGTAAGGGTATGCTTCAAGCAATGGGAGGAGCACACAAATTTCACTTGTCGTAAATTGCTGCTCCATGAGCATATAGGGACGGTCATCTTTACAAACGAGGTGAGAGAGTGTGCCAAGGGTCGTGTTCAAGGCGAGGGTGTGCCCGGCGGGTAAGAGGCCTTGCAGTGAAAAATGTAGAACCTCTTCGGAGTTTTCCTGCAAGTAGCTGACAGGCGCTTTGACTTTTCGCAGGGAAACTTTCTGCATACAGGTGCTCCTTGTCTGGCTGATACAGTCCATCATGTGTCATCGGATAAGGATACATCTTCTGCGCTCTGGGTATTCTCATCGCTCATCGCATCATGAGAAGGTGTTCCTCCTTTCTTTCTTGTTACTCCACACCTAGAATCGAAGGCGTCGGTAGAGCGCTTTGCGTATCCTCTGATCTTCTTGTCTGGGTGTGTGTCTACACTGCTGGCAAGCAGTGGCGAAAAGCAGGTGGAGAACCTACTTCCGTTTGAGACTTGCTCGTAGAATGAGTAAAAAGAGTGTCACTACCAACTATACCTGATATAGGCGTGAAAATCAATACTCTTGAGATGGAGAGATTTAGCGTCGGCTGGCTGGAACCTCAAATGTATATGTTTCCCCATGGTGCAGATAATGGACGCGCTCCTGCAATTTTGCTTTCGCGACTTCTTGTTGAAACTCCTCTAGTGATGATTTAAACACTTTGTAATCATTGAAGTGGATCGGGATCACTTTCTTTGGATTGATCAGGCGAATCGCTTCAACACCCTGTTTGGCATCCATGGTGAGGAGAATGCCAGCTATCTTAGTGCCGCCAAGATGAAACAATGCCAGGTCAATTTCGGGGTAGCGTTTAGGAATCTCTTTCAAATCCTCGTGAACCAGCGTATCACCTGTAATGTAGAGACGAATTGCATTTTTGCCTGTTGGTGTCTCAAATTCGAGCATACTACCCATAACAGGGGGGAGCAGATTTGCGGTAAAGCCAGGTCCATGTTTCCCTGGCAGAGCTGTAATGTGTAATTGACACTCTTGCTTGATGAATGTAATTGAACTCCATGTGTCCAGAGAGTAGCTCTTGTAAAAACCTTTCTTGCGCAATGACTTTGCTGCTTTAGGCGTTGTCACAATAGGTATCGATTTATCAAGCCTGCGAGCAACCAGGCGATCAAAGTGATCCTCATGCAGATGTGAAAGCACGACCAGGTCAATCGGTGGCAACGCTTCAAATTCGATAGCAGGCTCAGTGACACGAACAGATTGCAGTCCGTACCCGAGATGCACATGGTCTCCCTGGTGTAAGAAATTGGGATCGGTAAGGATGGTAAAGCCGGCATAGCGTAAAATAACAGTGGCTGTTCCAATGAAAAAGATTGATCCATGGTCAAGCTCGACATCACCCTTCTCCGTTGTCTCCAGGACAACTGTATACATTGAACTCATGTTGCACCTCGTTCATGGAGCTTATAACTCCCTAGAGAATTTATTTTTCTACCAGCAACACGAACGCTAAGCGTGAAAAGTGTCAGTTTGAGACACGCTTCATTGTGTCATATACTTGTGATGATAGTGTTTGTTATTGTTAAAGTGAGGAGGCATTTTGTCTCTCTTTGAGAACTACTTGTTTATTTCCAGCTTGAAAGGACTTTTTTTTGATGAGTGATCTTCTTCATCAATCCAATAGCACTTCTTCGCGTTCACGTACCTTTACCTGGCAAGATCCAGTAATCGGTGCCCAGGCCGCGCAGCAGATGAGTGGCTTGCAGTATCTACGAGCAATGCTGGCGGGTGAATTGCCTTCTCCTCCCATCACAGCACTAATGAATATGCGCGGAATAGAGGTTGAAGAGGGGCGTATCGTCTTCGCTGCGGAGCCAGCAGAGTATCACTATAATCCGATTGGATCTGTACACGGAGGCTTTGCGGCAACATTGCTCGATTCTGCCCTTGGCTGTGCTGTGCATTCAACGCTTCCTGCCGGAACTGGTCATACGACGCTAGAGATCAAGATTAACTATGTGCGACAGATTACCCATCAGACTGGGGAGATGCGTTGCGAGGGAAAAGTTATTCACACTGGTGGGCGGATTGCAACGGCTGAAGGACGGCTTACAGACCTTACAGGCAAGCTGTATGCACATGGCACAACAACCTGCATGATTTTCCGTCCGCACTCAGAAGAATAAGTTGTACGATCTTAGCGCATCTAGATTTTGTAGGAAGGAATATCACAATGATCGAAGGTATGTTATACGCGCTTCCCACGACTGGAAGCTATGCCATTGGTAACGAAGATGGCCCGGATATTGTGAGTGCCCAGGTGGTTGAGGTTTTTCTGGGAGGTCAGTGGATACGTGGACACGTGAAGCACAGCCGCGAGCAGTCCCATCAGGTAGAAGAACCTCGTTCAAGCGCAACGCCGCAACACAGAGGCGCATACCATCTTGCTAGCAATGCAGCTCCTGACCCTGTGATAGAAGCCTCGAAAGAGTCATTTCCGGCCAGTGATCCCCCTGCCTGGATTGATGAGCGAGGCACAGAGCCGCGCCCGAACGAGAACATTAGCGATGGCTACTATTTCGTTGCTGATAGTGATGGCAGCATTTGTGGTCTCTGCATTGGTATGCGCGTACGTGTACCATAGCCATTGGTTCGTGCTGTAAAATAGCTCGCTTCATCGAGGACGCCGTGATATATAAGAAGGGGATGCACGTAGACATGGCGACTCGGCTTGTAGTGCATGTGATTTGCTAGCATAAAATATATTTATCATCTCCTTAGACGGAGAGGGAGAACTGTATCATGTTGCTCGCTGGTGATGTTGGTGGCACAAAGACTAATCTTGCTATTTATCAGTCAAAGGACGCATTACATACACCACTTTTAGAAGCTAAGCTTCCAAGTGCGCAGTATAGCAGTCTATCAGAACTCGTCAAAGACTTTCTTGCTCATGTGAAGTTTCCGATAGAGCGAGCCGTCTTTGGCGTTGCCGGCCCTGTCATAGATGGTAAGGCCAAAACGACCAATCTTCCATGGGAGATGGATGAGCAAGAATTGCAGCGAGATCTCAATATTCGCTCTGTTCGCTTGCTTAATGATTTGGTAGCTCTTGCAACGGCGGTCCCATTGTTAGAGCCGGCTGACCTGCATGCGCTCAATACCGGCCAGTATGTTGAGCATGCCCCACGCGCGGTTATCGCTCCAGGGACAGGATTGGGCGAAGCGTTTCTGCTATGGGATAGCGATCACTATCATATCTTCGCCTCCGAAGGTGGACATGCCGACTTTGCACCTACCAACTCCTTTGAGGTTGGCCTGCTAGTCTATATGCTGGAACGTTTGCAACATGTCAGCTATGAACACGTCTGCTCTGGAATCGGCTTGCCCAATATTTATGCATATCTGAAAGAAAGTGCCATGTTTGATGAGCCATCATGGTTAGGGGAACAGCTTGAGCATGCACAAGACCATACCCCTGTCATCGTCAATGCAGCACTCAAACAAGAGAATCCAGAGCCTACCTGTGTCGCCACAGTACACACATTTGCTGCTATTTTAGGAGCTGAGGCTGGTAATATGGCACTCAAGTTGTTAACGACAGGCGGGGTCTACATTGGTGGCGGCATTCCTCCGCGCATTCTGCCACTCCTGGACTCCGATCATTTTCGGCAAGCCTTTAAGAATAAGGGCCGTTTCGCTCCCTTACTCGCTGAGATCCCCGTGTACGTCATTCTCAATCCGAAGGTCGCTTTGATCGGTGCGGCTGCCCATGGCTTTGATCTCGATTAACCTCTGTTAAGCGGCTGTTCTCTGAATGTTTAGTACCTGTTCAGGGCAACGTAAAAGTCCCAGAGGGAGAAACAGAGGAGCCACTTCTTGCTAG
>DAOUDD010000192.1:0-12451 GCA_034431765.1 Ktedonobacteraceae bacterium
GCATAATTATCTAATTGAAAAGTAGTACTTTCTTCCTGATCTAGTAGACCAACGTTCATTAAATGAGAACGTTTCTCATCTAAAGCTTGTAGGTTCCTGCGCAACTCAGCATCACTCTTATGACTTGTATTGGTAGTAGGTTTAAAAACGCGTTCAGGAAAAGTCCTATCTAACGATTGAGACAAACTTGCAAACTCAGTTACCTTTTCCTTGATAGTATTTACAAGTTCTTTAGCATAAATCTTGACGGTCGGAGTCAAGGGTTGACGTTCATATTCAAATCCAATACGACGTTTTGCTGTTTCTACATTTAACAATCTCTGTGTTTCAATCAAACGTACAGAAACAGCAAAACGTAGCTCTGTTAACCATTGAGGGTCGTCCTTACGAGAGAAATCAGCGGGTAATTTGCTTGAATAACATTCTAATACATCTTCTGATAAAAGGATTTCACCTAGGGCGTCGTCTAACCAAGTTGTAGAACCTACACGAGATACAGAGGGAACATATCTTTCTATAAGAGACACAAGTGTTAGACGATCTGCTCCTTCATATGAAGGTAAAGATGTAGGAAATGATTCTTCGTCTTTAGCGTAAAACGTGATTTCTTGTACTTCTTTTTGCTCTTTGTCCAGGTGCTTTTTCATCGCTCCGAAGTAAGTTCCATCATAAAAATCAACTCGAAAGTCTGTAAATGAAGTGTTTCTCAGATCAGAGTTCTTTTTACTAAAGAGAGCACTAAGTAGTTTCAATATAGCTGTTTTTCCAAAACCGTTGGGGCTGTGTATAATAGTTATCCTATCATCCATATTCAAAGGAATAGTATGATTAAACATCCCAAAAAGATTTGTTACAGATATTTGTTGTATTCTTTTTAACTTTTTAGGCTCTAGCTCTTGCATTTTCATGATCTTCTGTTCCTTTGGTATGGCATCTCACATATGCTATGACTGATGCTTTCTATTACTATTAGAACCACCTTTCATCAGTTTATCACTAGAATCATGGAAGGGAAATACTTTCTTCCTCCCTTCCATTTTCTAAAACTACAGCACAATCTTCCCCATTGCGTTGCTCCACGGCTCAACATCGCGGTGAATCATGTCGGGGTTGGAGTGATTGAGCCGTGCGATTTCAGCGGTGAGGCGCTGCAAGGGAACTATAGAGACAAGCGGACGCGCGAGGGGATCAATGGGGGCGAAGGGCAGGTCCTCGTCGTGCTCACCACAGGTGAAGGCCGAGACGTGTAGATCGGCGAGGAGCGTGCGCAGGGTGGCGATACGTCCCCCGTCATCTGTCGCGGGTGTAATTGTGATCGCGCCCATTCCAGCGCGCATAGCGGCGGGTGGACCGTGTAGCGCTTGCTCTGTTTCCAGTCCCTCCGCCCACTGATAGGTGCCCTCCTTGATCTTTAAAGCCGCTTCATCGGCAGTGATCGCGTCTAGCCCCCAGCCTGCTATGAGTAGAGGTTCACGTCCGGCTAATTGTTCTGCGATAGCGACGGGGGCTGGCTTTGTGAGAGTCTGCTCGATAGCATCGGGCACAGTAGATAGCGCAGTGCTTAATTGTGCGCCTCTCTCACCCAGCATCCCGGCGACAAGCTGGCCGAGTACGGTCAGAGCAGTGGTATAGGAAACGGTGTGTACTCCAGAGCGTTCATTGGGACAGGTTCTAATCACCGTATGCGCCCCAGGTTCGGGTGCACCTTCGCCAACGATTGCAACTGTGACAGCTCCGCGACCTCGTGCACGTTCCAGGGCAGCAAGGGAAAGCCTTTTCGTACCACGATGACTGACAACTACGACCTGAGCATTCATAGGAACGGGAGCAGAGAGGGCGAGATCGTGTGCGTTTATAGCAAGCGGTTGCACCTCGCCATCCGATAGCAACCATGCCCAATATGCTGCAACGCGGCAGGCATGTAGTGAAGTGCCAATGCCCGTAAAGATTAGCGGGCGATTCGCATCAAGCGTGGGAACATGCGGGTATGCCAGCAACGTGCGTAGTGCGCTAGGCTGAGACACAATCTGTTCGTCCAGGGCGAAGTGCATAGAAGTAGTATCCTTTCTGTCTAAAAAAACGCCTTGTCTATCTTCTATGATAGGAGAAAAGCTGTGCCATGCCAAGCACCAATCTTCTTGCTATCTCCCAGCCAAAGATATCATATAATAACTCATTGAGATTACTCACTGAAGAGGACTACTGATCCGCTTGACTGAGCGGTAGCTAGGCACAGAGTGGCGTTGTCAAGTGTAGTAGAGATACTACTGTCAGTAATATCTTATGCGAAAGCCAAATTCGCTCTCGTGACTAGCCTGGTGCGCTCAGGTTTTCGCTAGACAATAAGTAGAGATCCACCATGAACAGTAACATTTATACCGATATTCAGGCGGCGCTACAACGGGGGGAGCGTATCACGGTGGCGACGGTGGTGAAGACATCCGGGGCAGCCCCGTGCAGCGTAGGGAGCAAGGTGATTGTGCGTGAGGATGGGACAGTGCAGGGAAGCTTCGCAGGCCCGCAGACCGATGCACAGGTTGTGCAAGAGGCGCTCAGGGCGTTGAGTGAAGAACAGTCTTATCTCAAACATATACACCTGGATGCTGATAAGGGAGAAGCGGTAGGAAGCTGCGGTGCTACGCTGCAGGTGTTCTTCGAGGTGCTGCGACCAGAACCCCGGCTGATTGTTGTGGGGGCAGGCTATGTAGCACAGGCACTGGCACGCCTGGCAAGTTCGCTCGATTTCCGTATCATCGTTCTTGATGATCGACGTGATCTGGCGAATCCGCAGTTGTTTAATAGTGAAGTTCAGCTTTTGTTTGGAGATATAGCTCAGTTGTTGCGTGAACTGAAGCCGGATGAAGCGAGCTGGATCGTGATTGTGACGCGCGGTCATAGTCTGGACGAAGCTGCGTTGAAAACAGCATTAGAGACACACGCTGCCTATATTGGTATGATTGGTAGCCAGAGCAAGGTCAAGCGTATCTTTGGCAATCTGCTCAAAGCAGGAGTGCCGCGTGAACGGCTGGCCCAGGTCTCGGCTCCCATTGGGCTTGACCTGGGAGCCGAGACACCTGACGAGATTGCACTGAGTATCGCCGCCGAGATCGTGATGTTGCGTCACAAGGCTAGCGGAGCACCCCTCAAGTTCGTCCATTCTCTGCTGGTAGAAGAGCACGCGCCCACGTGAGCAAACTTAAACGCACTACTTCTTCACACCACGAATGTAGCGAACGGTAACGGTACCGAGAATGCCGTAGACTATTGCTAGAACGAAGAGGAGTTGGTAGCCAAACACTGGCTGTCCGTTGCGTACAAACGTATCAACAATCGGGCCGCCGATGACCGGTGCAATCACCTGTGGCAGTGCAATTGAGATGTTCCAGATGCCCATATCGCGTGCGAAGTTGTTTTGCGAAGGAAGAACGTCCGCAACGAGTGCCCAGTCAACGCTGATATACGCACCATAGCCGAAGCCGAAGATCGCTCCCGCTGTGAGAACGATTGGCAGGCTGTGATTGACGATAAAGATCAGCGCAACAAGGCACATCAAGCCTCCTGAGATATAGATCATGCGTTTGCGCCCAAAGCGGTCAGAGAGCCAGCCGGCAGCAAAAGCACTGAACAGGCTGGCGAATGAGAGCAAGATCACGAACTGCGCCGTCTGCCCCTCAGGATCTTTGACACCCACCACATCCTTCATATAGAACTGGAGGAAGTTTTGAATGGTGGTGATTGCCATGATCATGAAGAAGCGTGTACCGATCACCCAGGCAAAGTCAGGATTGCGGCGCGGGTTGAAATCAAAGAGGCGCAGCAGGCCAAAGGCGGCGATCAATTCAAGCACCATCTGCTGTACATTGGTGCTGAGATGAATGTTCACGACTGTTAGTGCGTTCATAATGCCCCAGACCAGCAAGATCGCCAGGATAGTACCTAGCGCTGTAGTGATAAACGAACGTGTGAGCCATTGGGGACGGCCTGAAGTTCCAACACGTTTTTCCAGACGTATCTCACGTGCCTCGGTCTGTGCGAGTAGTCCATTACGTTCACGGACGGAGATGATCGTTATCAGCATAAAGGCGAAGATGACCGCCATGATAACGCCATAGGTCAACCAGAGGCCGCGCTGGTATTGTGGCAATGGCAGTTGCGCGTTGACAAGCAGGCCTGCGACGAGTACTCCCGCGACGCTGCCAAGGGTTAGCAGCAGTCCCATAATTCCTGATACAAAGCCGCGCTGTTCGGGTGGAACGATATCGGGCAGGAGCGCGTGAAATGGTGCCTGGGCAGCGTTGCCGGAGAACTGTACTACCGCATAAGCGAGCATGAGAGAGACAAGATCGGGGGCGAATGCCATCCATGCCAGCCCTGCGATGTTTACTAATGTACCGATGAGGATGAAGGGGCGACGTTTGCCCCAGGCGGCCCATTTGCCACGCATCTGATCGCTGAGGAGTCCAAAGAGGGGGTTGACAAGCAGTGAGACAAAAGCTCCTGGAATCAGCACAAATGCCAGTGCCTCTCCTTTGTAAAGTGGGCCAACCATCCTGCCCACCTGGCTGGGAAGGATAACGAGGCCGAGCGAGTTCCAGTGGAAGTTGGCGGCAAACCAGAAGATACTGATGGCTAAGATCTGCGGCCAGCGCACGCGTGGCTGAGAAAGCACAGGACCACCGTTCCCCAATGAGTCGGTCCCTTCCTGTTCGAGCATTGCCATTATAATGATTCCTTTCTCAATGAGACGTACATATTCGAGCGCGGATCGACGATGGTTCTCCCCTTTTAGCATGCTTCTATTGAAAACTTGATCATAACAGCAGCAACCAGGAGAGCAGCAAATTTTTTCGTCTAAGATCTAAGAAAATTCTTGAATATGCAGAAGTATATTTCCTTTAGCATAGCTGACGCTACAGCAGAGCGCTAGTGTCAAATTCACAATCCTAAGGAATAAAAGCGTTGGCGGTAACCTTTTGGGATGCAGATGGGACCTTTCTTTAGAAGAGAACAAGAGAGAGCAGGTAGGGAACAATGACAACACTTTCTAGCCTGGTTATTGCTGCCCAGCAAGGAGATTTTGCGGCATTTAGCGCAGTTGTACAACGTTTTCGCGTTATGGCTTACGCTACAGCCTATATGATGCTCGAAGACGTACACCTTGCTGAAGATGCGACGCAGGAGGCTTTTATTGAGGCATATCTCCATTTGCCAAAACTGCGCGAGCCTGATGCCTTTCCTGGCTGGTTACGGCGCATTGTCTTCAAACAAAGTGATCGGCTTATTCGCGGGAAACAGCTCAAAACAGTGCCACTGGAAGCAACTCCAACGTTTGATATCCCTGCCGATGACTTTAATCCAGCTCTCCTTGTGGAAGGTATGGAGATGCGCGACAGTGTGCGACAGGCTATCGCGACTTTGCCAGAGCATGAACGGCTGGTTATTGCTCTCTTCTATGGTGGCGGCTACGCGCTTAAAGAGATTGCATCGTTTTTAGAGGTAGCGCAGACAACAGTCAAGAAGCGTTTATTCGACGCACGTAAGCATCTGAAAGCTCATTTACAGAATATTGATCTTGAGAGGCCACAGGATCAAGAGGCTATGAATGAGGAGCTATTCTCGGAACGCATTCGCTTGCTTAGCGCGATTCGTAGCGGTGAGCGGGAGAAAGTGCAGGCTCTGCTTGAGCAGCATCCTTTTCTCATCAATGGCAATCTATTGCAGTATCCTCAAACCAGATCGAAGTACCCATTCTTGAGAACAGCTCATAGACCCTCTTCTCCAGAGGAGTCAGTGTATCAGGATAGTCCGAAAAGGTCAAGTGATTTTGCGTCAGGGGGGAAGGGGACGCAGCAGCGCCCAACATCTTTTCCGCTAGCGGTCAAGAGCACCGCTTTATACGAGGCCATTACTCACGATCAGCCGGAACTGGTGATGCTCTTACTCAATTATGGGGCGAACAGTAATGCACGAATAGCTGGTGGTTTGACGCCTCTGATCCAGGCTATTCTGAACGATCAACCCGACACAGTAGCGCTTCTGTTGTTACGAGGAGCGTACGCGCATCTGCCATCAACATCGGGCTTGCTCCCACTTCATATTGCGGCGTTGCGGGATTGTCGAGAGAGCGCCGAAATTCTGCTTGAGCATGGAGCAGCGATTGATGCGACAGATAGAGCTGGTCGGACTGCTCTGCACTGGGCAGCGCTCAAAGGGCACGTGGAGCTTGTACAGCTACTGCTTGCGCGTGGAGCGACAACGTCTCTGCAGGATGAGCTGGGCTGGACGGCAGCCCGCTGGACACAGGAGCGCGGATATCACAGCGTGAGCGATCTGTTACAGAAAGATGTTTTTACTGCTTCTCCGAAAACCTGAGTGCAGAGCACGAGCCGCGCTCAAGCGGCGTCCGTTTTCGCAGAAGATCTTACGAACGAAATTGCGAAAGGAATAGAAAGATGAATACTACAAGACAATTTCCAACAGGACCGGCCGTTCTTGGTCGTGTACTGAATAGCAGTGGTGAAGCAATCGACAACAAGGGAGCATTGAGAGGTGCACAATATACTGATCTTCGTACGACGTTAAAAGCGCAGACGACTTCGGCAGAGAGTGCAAAGGCGTTATTCGAGAGCGGAATCAAGGCGCTTGATCTGCTCGCTCCAATGCCGCGAGGGAGTGTTGTTGGTATATATGGGGGTATAGGTGTTGGGAAACTGGTTGTTTTAGAGGAGCTACTGCACAACGTTGTCGTTCGTCAGCGGGGTCGTGCGGTCTGTCTTACATTGTATGAGCATGGGTATGAGACAAGCCCGATGTACGAGGTTCTACAGGAAGGCCATTTCCAGGAGCAGAGCGTGCTTCTCTGCGAACCCTCCTCTGTGGGAGCGGAGGTACGCAAAGTGCTCTTGCAAGCAAGTCTTGTGAGTGCTGCTGAGCTACGGGCGCAGGGCTTTGAGGTACTGCTAGCGATTGATCAGACGCTTGCAGATGGGCCTGAAGTCGATATTGAAGCGCTGCGCACGTTCGCGCAAGCAAACGAGCTGCTGATCGTGCTGCTACATGAACTTGAAGAGTACACCCTTCTGGACAAGAGCAGGTTGGATTGCACGATTGTGATGAGCAAGGAGCTTGCGCGCAGGCAGTTATGGCCGGCTGTTGATCGTTTGCGAAGCACGTCGCAGTACTTGCAAAGCAACCTTGTGAGTGCTGAGCAGCGACAGGTTGTCGAGCAGGTGCGGCAGATATTGCAGCGCGCTGCCGTGCTTGAGAAAAAGCCTCAAATGGAGTTGACAGAGGATGAGCAACGAGTGCTAGGCCGTGCGCGGCGCATTGAGCAGTTCTTCACACAGCCATTTCACGTCGCAGAAGCCTTTACAGGAGTTCCAGGTGAGTATCTCTACCTGACCGAGACTATCCAGAGTTTCAAAGGGCTGGTGGAGGGACGGTACGATAATCTGCCTGAGCAGGCATTCAACTTTGTCGGCAAGATCGAGATGGTGGTTGCCAAAAGCAAAAACTTGTCGAAGGGATAGAAGACGTTTGAAGATCATCGGAGATCTTGAAAGTTTTTAAGGTGAGAAGGGCCTTGCTGATAAGAATTTCGGCGGGTGGGAGTGTGCAAGATCCTCCACTACGCGACTCTATCTTTCAGAAGTTACAGGGGAAAAGGGAACTATAGTATATATTTCGATGTGGCAATTTAGGTAGATAAGGTCACTACGAACCAGAAACTAGCTAGTAGAGAGGCTATCCGCTTCGCTACCTTCTCTTGCCCAGGAGTATTTCCCAGTGCTCGATTGATACTATGCGCAATAATTGCAGGAGTGTCCAAGGATCTTGCGCGAGCCGGATCTCGATAGCTTGCACACTTTCGGCAACCATGATGAGCAGGAATTTTTCCTCCCCGTCACCGAGTGGACCGCCCAATATGACAACTTCTTCGTCTGCGAGTGCGTCCATAAACGCAGCATGCTCCTTCCATTGTTCCTGCTGACGCATTGGAAGCCAGGCTTTCCAGCTATCTCCCCGTTCACGTAGAACTGTATAATAATTCGCAGGCTGCTGAAACATTTGCATCTCCTTGTCTTTGCATCATAGAATTCTTTTGCAATTCTACTCTCAATACAGGTCATTTCCCGTCCCATTTTTCAATTCTCGATAGGTGAATGTGAGAATGTTCCTGACATTTCAGTTCTTTTTAGGATTTGCTTCGTAAAATGGGTTGATAGCAGGCTTGCTCTCCCTGTGCCAGGCAGTCAGGCTGTTTTCTTGAAGTGAAACAGGACCTCTTGCATATGATCATAAAGAGGATTATCATAAGGGATAAGTGACGACATAGTAAAAGATGGAGTTCGCCATGTTTTCTCTCTCCCTTGCTTACGCGATTGATTGGGGGTGGCTGCGAGTCGGGCCACCGTACATTTATATTAATATTGATCCAGTGATGTTTCGTCTTGGGGGACTGGCAGTGCGCTGGTATGGCCTAGGGTATGTTGTGGGCATTTTGATGGGGTTGTGGGCGATTCGTGGGTATACAAGGCGAAAGGGGATCAATTCGGACGCAGTGTATCGAATTCTCTGGTGGTGTATTGCAGCAGGTTTGATCGGAGGGCGGCTGTATTTTGTGTTGCAGCAGCCTGATCTGTGGGAGAACTATATTCTAAAGCCACAGCGAATTCTGGCGACGTGGGAGGGTGGAATGGCCTTCTATGGGGCTATTTTCTGCGTCATTCCGATGTTGATCTGGCGGGCGCGGTGCGAACGCATGAATGCGCTGGTGCTGGTCGATGCAGGCGTTTTATTTGCTGCGGTAGGACAGATTTTTGGACGTTTTGGGAACCTTATTAACGGGGATATTATCGGGTATCGCAGTACACTGCCATGGTCAACGGTTTATCAGAATCCCGCGAGCTGGGCCTGCCCAACACTGAACGCGCCTACCTGTAATGCTCCAGTTCAACCTGCGGCTGGCTACGAGATGCTGGCGAATATCGCAACGCTGCTGGTGATGCTCTATCTGGCACGACGGATTACACGACCAGGTGTGCTCATGCTCGTCTACCTCTACGCCTACAGTATCTCACAATTTCTGCTCTTCTTTGTACGCGATAACGTATACGTGCATTTTCTAGGTATAGATGTATTGAAGCAAGCTCAATGGACCTCGCTCTTCGTCTTTCTCTTGCTGCTGCCTGTTACATATCTGGTGTTCCGCTACTCGAAGCCTGTGCCGGAAGGTGAAGTTGCTGCAACCTACGGGATTCGTCAGAAGCTACGAGACGAGCAGGGTGAGAAAAAGACGGTAGAGAGCACGGATGCAACTGTGGCAGTAGAGAAGGATGTATGATGGAGAATTTGTCTAATCTTCTCCTCTAATTCTGGTAGAGCAGTTTGCGGTGGAGGAGTGAGATCAGGGTGTCGGTGAGGGTAAGAATTTGTTCAAACTGAGCGGTCTGTTCTGCAAGGGGGAAACCGACATCCTGCCATTGAGGGAGGAGATATTGTTCGCAGGCGGCAATTTCGCTGCGAACGAGCTGACGTAGTTGGAAACGGATCAGGGCGGGGAGCGCGAGGGGGAGACCGAGCTGTTCGAGGCGAGTGTAAAGTTGCAGGAGGAAGAGGTCATCACCGGTAAAAAAGGTTGTGCCCTCTATTTCAGTCGGAAAGAGCAGGCCCTGACTCAGGCATTCGTCCAGGTGTTGCTCACTCACTTCCGCTTTTTGTAGGAGTTCTTCCCGTGAGAGCCTTATCTGTTGCCCGGTCCCGGTTAGTGAGCGGAGCAGACGTTGTTTGAGGGCGAGGTTCATCTGCACATCTCCATGCTGAGTACGGATCTCCAGTAATTGTTTGATGATCTCCAGAGGCAAGCTCTGTTGCTCTTTGAGGGTGCGAATGATGCGCAGGACCTGTACGTGTTCCTGGTTATAATAGGCAACACGCCCACGCATAGTTGGCGGCGGCAGAAGTCCCTCCGTGTTGTAGAAGCGAATAGTGCGGGTAGGGATGCCAGACATATATGCAAGGTCGTCGATACGCAGCTCTGGTGGTTGTACGTCGCTCTGTGACAAGTGGCTTTACCCCTTTTGCTGTCCGTGCATCGGGACATGATTTCATACGAAAACGGGCGACGCCGTTACAGCGAGTGTTACAAGCTCCGAGTTTTGCGAGGCCGTTCTCTCTACTTATACGGTTGTGTTCCCTCTCCTGTATTGTACAACTTATGTGGATATTTTTATAGGATGTGTGTGACCTTTGTGTAGGTTTTTTGTTTTGTTTGTGTCTCAATGATTGCAGAGGAGGGTTCTTTCCTTCAGGCATTAATCATCTGCATGTTTGCTTGCATTATATGAAATGCTATGCTATAGCACTTTTGCAAAATATGTGGTAAGGGAAGGGGAGAAATTGTGCAGCAGAAACAGCAGTAAGGCGTTTCTGAAGAGGTCACATACGATGCGTGAGGAAGACAAACAAGAGGTATGGGAGGAGCTTAAAATGCAGTATCAGTACGATGAACTTATCCAGACCAATCCAGATGTCATCGAGTTGGCTGCCCGCGAACGACTGGAAGGGATTGCAGAAGGCAAGCTCGACACACTGAAGAGTACGATTATTGATCTTGTACAGGCACGTTTCCCGCATCTCCTGGAGATGGCACAACGCTACACCGCTTCCACAAACACCTTTGTGGAACTTCAAAGGGTATCTCGTCAACTGATGGCAATCAACGATGAGGCAGAGGCTTCGCAACTCCTTATGCACATTCCCTCATAATGCTCTGTTTCGGATAATGGTTGCGATTATGCAAGATAGATGGGTGGAATGCGTTTGTCTTGCTCCACCCATTCATTTCGTCTAAGGTTTTTTGGCGGGAGCGGGTGATGCCTTAGGCTGGGCTGAAGGGGTGGGTGTTGGTTTGTTCAGTTTAGCCTTTTCGTCGTCGATTTTTTGTTTTAGGGCACGCAGGTAGGCTTGTGCGCCGTCGAGATCGGTCTGGGTGATGGCGTCGAGCTGCTTGGGCATTTGGTTGGCCTGGTCTACCCATGCTTGAAGCACCTTCTCGATGGCGACGAGAGTGGCGTTGTCCTGGTTGATACTGCGTAACCAGTTGCGGGCCGTGGTGAAGGCGTTGAGCATGCCCATCAGGAAATCTTTGGTCAGGGCGGCTCCAAATTTGACAACGGGTGAGACAAAGACATCGTAAGCCATGCGTGTCAGGCGAGCGGCGTCGATTGCGCCTTGCAGGGTAAACCCTTCCAGTGTGTCGAGTGCGGTGATCAATTCCTTGCGTGCGTTGTCGGCTCCTTGAGCCACACCGTGATTGAAGGCTTCTTGAACTGAATGAACATCTTTAAGAACCGGTATGGAAGCTTTCGGGGCTAATTCGAGCGCGGCAATTGTACTTGCGCCACCGGCAGCTACAAGGCCAACACCAGTGAGGAACTTGCGACGCGATTTTTTTACGACGCGCAGACCGGGAGGAAGCTCTTCATGCTCCTCGAAGATGTGGCCTTCTCGATAGGATTCCTCGTAATCTGCACGAGAAGTTCTGCTGCTTTTGCTCCCTCGTTCATAATCGATAGCTTCTACGGCTTCTGGCAGGCTGACACTACGTTCGTTACGCATAGGAGCATAGACGTCTTGTGATGATGAGCGTCGCCGAGACGAAGTTCTGGAGGAATGGGAAGCGATTTCATCGTAGACATCGTGGTGAGGATAAGGTACAGGGTTGTCAGCAAAGTCCGCGTCAGCGTAATCTTCGGGTTGGTTATGCTGGTCATACCGGTCATGCCAATCTTCCTGATCATATTGGTCTTCTTGCATTAACTGACGTGTTGATGGCAATTGTGGTGTGGGAAGATAGCCACTGTGTTGTGCTGTATGGCGTGTTGGTTGTTGGGAAAGATGTTCCTCTTCTTCTGGATAAAGATGGGCGGGAATATGCTGATAGCGTGAGGGCGATTCCTGTCCGAGGGAGGCAGAGGAAAAACGGCGTGTTGTTTTTGCACGAGGACGCGAAGGAGTCTCTGGTGGGTAGTTCTGGAACTCCAGGGCGGCATCCTCGTGCTCAAGATCCTGCACTACTTTATCATCGAGGCGCTTACTAGCGATGATGCTCTGGCGCATGAGCTGACGTGTGCGGCGTGGATCGGGACGTTGAGCCAGAAGGGTACCAGAGCGGCTGCTTGCGGCATTTGATCCAGCCTGGCTCTGTCCACTATGACTGCGTAAGGGGTCATACTCATAGCCATACTGACGCCCAGGGCTTTTGCGATAGGCCCTTCCATTCCGGTCCAAATGATCCTTCGACATGCTCTCCTCTGTCCTCCTTACGTTAAACACGTATGGTTCTCTGCCCTGAGTTCTGCTTCTTCCGCAAGATGTAGTAAAGCAAGTTCAGGTTAATACTTATTTTACATTACTTCTGTGACTTCGTCTACTTTCTTCCCCATGGTTC
>DAOUDD010000193.1:0-96054 GCA_034431765.1 Ktedonobacteraceae bacterium
GTACATGTTGCAGGAGAAGAGAGCAAGCACTTGGAACGAAATGTGATGTTTGATGCAGAACGCAACCGTGATAAGTCGGCTGAAACAGAGCGCGAGCATATTCAGGAGACTGACATAAGTAATCTCGCACAAAGCGATAGTCTCCGTCTCTACCTTCGAGAAATCTCGCGTATTCCTCTACTTACAGCAGCGAATGAATCACGGCTGGCGGAGAGAGCAGAAAAAGGAGACCGGGATGCGCGCAATCATTTGATTGAAGCGAATTTACGCCTGGTCGTAAGCATCGCCAAGAAATATGTCGGGCAGGGACTCTCCCTGGAGGACTTGATTGGCGAAGGCAACATTGGTCTCATTCGAGCGGTCACGAAATTTGATTATAGAAAGGGATTTCGCTTCTCCACCTATGCGACGTGGTGGATTAAGCAAGCTATTACTCGTGCGATTCTTGAGGGGACACGCGTGGTACGACTTCCAGTCTATATTATGGAAGAGGTCATGCGCGTGAAACGTACTACCCGTCAGCTTTATCAGGAGCTTGGGCGGGAGCCTACACCTGAGGGAATTGGAGAGCGTCTGGGCATGACTGCTGAGCGTGTCAGCGAACTTCTTATCTGGGCAGAGAAAGTCTTTTCTCTGGATGCGCCACTATCAGAGGAAGAAGAGAACACGCTTGGAGATATCATTGAGGACATGCACGAGCGTGGGCCAACCGAGATCACCGATCAACAACTGCTGCGTGAGGAGATTCGCAAAGTGTTGGGCCAGCTCACCATGCGCGAACGTCAGGTCATCGAATTGCGCTTCGGCCTGGTTGATGATCATGATCATACATTGGAAGAAGTTGGAAAGAAACTCAAGGTGACACGCGAACGTGTGCGTCAGATCGAAGAGCGTGCTATTCGCAAACTTCGTCACCCGCAGGCCAGCCGCATCCTCAAAGATTATCTCGACTAAAGGAGGAGCTTGAGTTCACAGTGAGTATAGAATACCCTTCACCTCCTACGGCGTTGTGTGCTATACTCACATGTCTATAAGTCAGAAACAAGCACAACCAAACAGAGCAGGTATGATACAGAATTCACGAGCAAAAAGTACTTTTGGACACAGGTGAATAAGGTAAGATCCCTGGCACGTTACATACACATGGATACTTGTATCAGCACAGGTGACTAAAGAGCCTGGTATGTCTATGCCAGATAGGCTTCATCTTCTTTGAAGCCGCTCGGAACGGGGTTGTGTTTCTCGTTCTTCCCTGAGAGGAGGCTGTTCTAGAAAGCCTTTCTCCTCTCAGTGGCCTTTCTTTCATTCCTTAGCCTGAAGGCATGAGGGTCTCCAGAGAGGATTTTCAATGAATGAACTGGCTGGGCACAGTCTCGGCGGCTATCATTTAGAAGAAGAGGTCGGACGTGGGTCGATGGGCGTCGTGTACCGAGGGAAACAGATTGCCCTGGGGCGAGAAGTAGCCATCAAGGTACTCCCACAGAATCTGGCAAAGGACACCTCGTATGTTGCGCGTTTCATTCGTGAGGCGCAGATTATAGCGGGGTTGAATCATCCCAATATCGTTCACATCTATGATGCTGGGCAGCAGCATAAGCTTCTCTATTTCGTCATGGAGTTCGTTCAAGGCCCAACACTTGCGAGTTTACTCTCGCTGGACGGTGTTATTCCTCAACATCTTGCCGTAGAGTACGCAGCGCAGATTGCTGATGCGCTCGATGTGGCGTATCGTGAGCGCAATGTTATTCACCGTGATATCAAGCCAGAAAACCTTATGCTCAATCGTTGGGGTAAAGTTAAGGTGATGGATTTCGGTCTGGCACGTGCGGTAGGCCTACAGGTTATTACCGTCGCTAAAACACTTGTTGGTAGCATTTATTACTCTTCTCCTGAGCAAATCTGGGGCGATACCCTTGATAACCGGAGTGATATTTATGCGCTCGGTGTTGTACTCTATGAAATGGTTACAGGTCGGCGTCCATTCGTTGGGCGATCCATTCCTGAATTGACTCAGACGATCACGGGTGGCCCACTCCAACCACCAAGTGTCTACAATGCTGCGCTCTTGCCACAACTTGAGCACATTATTTTGACGGCACTTTCACGGGACAGAGAAGAGCGCTATAATGCTGCCAGTATTATGGCTCAAGAGTTACGCGCACTTTCTTTCCCACCAGTTGAACCTGGTAATACACTACCTCCAGCAAACGCAACTGCGCGAGAACAGAGCGTTATTCAACCGCCTAAACGACCACGTGTGCAACGTCCACGTTATCTCACGGGGGACGCAAACACTTCCTTTTCCAGACAGAATCAACAACAACAGCCGCCAGCAACTCCTGCTCCTTACGCAGAAGAACTTGCTCAACTCTCACCAACACGGCAACCGACGCAACAGCTTGGAACGGGTGCGAACTATCCTTCTCTTCCTCAACAACCCTATTCCCGCCCTGCGGCGACAAATGTACAGAACATGACCAGCCGTGATCGGCAACAGGAGAACACAAATCAGCCAGTTGAGGCACAAGAACAAGAGCGACCTAAAATCTGGAATCAGTTTCAGCGCATGTTCAAAACATCTACACGCCGTGACGATCTACCCCCACAGTAATCAACCTACGGAAGCCTGTGCAATGTATTCAAGGGAGGAAGCGGATCTTTCTTTTGGTGTGACGTGATGGATGTTTTGTTTCATCAGTTTTTCTTCCTTGACTTTTCAGGAGTAACTGACATTCATCTTATACTTCAGTTTAACAGGGGAAAATAGCACGTGCGGCAGAGTCAATGGGAAAATATTCATACAGCGTTAGCATTAGTACTTGGACCTAAAACGGATGATGAACTCCGTGCTCGCGCCGCACGTCGCCTTGCTCGGCAGGATGTGCAATTCCTTCCACTCTTAGTCAGCACGCTTAATAGCTATCCAGAGATTACTACACCTGCATGGCCCTGGCATCCACCACAATATCAGCACTGCAGTCGCCTGCTCTTGCATTTTTGCCGAAAAATGCACATTACGCTTCCTGAGCTTTTGCAACCACCGTATACGACACTTCCGCCAGGTCCTGTTCTCTGGACAAGTATTCTTGAAGCGACAGTCCATGTGCAAGAGGAAGACTTTGAAACTCTTCTTTGTCAAGGCCTTGCTACCCCGTGGGCAAGTGTTCGCTACAGTGCAGCATTAGCATTGGCAACGCTTGCAAGTAGGAAGCCTCTACAGAGTGCAACATGTGAACTTTTGCAGCAGCACCTTAGAGAACATGAGGCCTTTCCCGTTCGCCTCACAGCCGCCTGTGCACTTCTTCAGTGTGGAAAATCTAGTGCATTGAATACCATTCTGGCACTTATAGAGCCTACGATACCACTGGATGTACGACGAGCAGCACTTTTTGTTCTGGCAATAGACCTCCCTGTCCACTGTTTTGCAGAAGAGCAAGAGCGTCTTGTAAACGTCCTTCTTCGTACACTTGAAGATGAACACGCTGACATCGTGCAAGCAGCAGTTCATACGTTGGGGAAACTGGGTCAGGTTAGCGTGCTTCCGTTCCTGCGCTCTATACTGATGCAAAGTAATAGTGATTCGTCCTCTTCTCTAGCAGCTTTGATGGTGCTAGAAGAGCTTGCTGTACACAAAGATGTACGCACACAGATGAGACGCCAGGGATTACCGGCGTGCATTCTCCCATTGTGCTCCAGTTCAGAGCCAGAACTACGTCGTCAGGCTTGCTATACATTGGCAGCGTGCGGTGGCGAATATGCAGCCGCTGCCCTGGGAACACTTGCGCTTAATGCCCACCATCCTGGACATGGAGAAGCGGTAGAGAGTTTACGGCAACTTCATGGCCTATTGCGTGCTCCATTGCGCGAGAATGCTCTCCATTGGCTTCTACGACTATTACCAGGTTCTCCAGAGGAAATCCAGGTTACAGCTTTGGACTCGCTTAGCCATTTTCTCTGGCGCGCCTCCATGCATGGACAAAAACACATCTGGTCTACACTTAGCAAGAAGGTATTAGAGACACCTGTTTTCTTCCAGCTTCTACAAAAGGGTAGCCCCAGCATACGCCAACACACACTTGAGTTGCTCACGCACTGTGATACACACGTCTCGCACTGGGCAGAGTTTGTGCCAATTCTAGAACGTCATCTTCTGCTTGACAAAGATGACGGAGTACGCGCATGTGCTGCTTACGTATGCGGCCAACTCAAAGCACGCTGGGCACTCCCTGGACTGCTTCTCGCACTTTTAGATACAGATGAAGATGTTGCACGAACTGCGTTAAATTCTCTTGACCAGATCGCCTCACCTGATGATTTCATTGTTCAGCATGTGCTGCTAGAACTAATTACCAGCGCTCCAAAAGCAGTTCTGAAAGATGACATTCTTATACAAGATGCTCATCGAGTTTTGAAGAAATGGCAGAAAGTGGAAAAGGATAGTAGGGGAGATATGCAAAGGGCGTTGCACAGCTCGTGCTAAAGGATTATAGTATTGACCAACACTGCTTTGTAAAGATGGCTTCTACTCAGAAATAAATTATAGGGGACACTCCGGGTTTTATGAATGTACAGATATCTACTAGCCTGGCTTTTATTGCGGGTTTAGCATCGTTTCTTTCACCATGTGTCCTACCTCTTGTGCCTATCTATTTAGCACAACTGGTTGGACCAAGTATACATCAAGCTACTGATAACATAACCACATTATCTCAGCGCCTCACCACGCTCTTACACGCATTTATCTTTGTATCTGGTTTCACCCTCTCTTTTGTCGCCCTCGGCGCAACCGCGAGCACTCTAGGCTATTTCTTACGAGCGCATCTGATCTGGCTCCAACATATTGGGGGCATCATTCTTATCATCATGGGATTACATGTCATAGGATTGCTTAGAATTCCACTTCTCTATCGGCAGAAGCGCTTCTTCTTTCGAGCAACACGACCGAGTTATGCCTCATCACTCCTGTGTGGCATCATCTTTGCTCTAGCATGGACACCGTGTATTGGTCCTATTCTCAGCTCAATCCTCATTCTCGCCTCCAGCACAACAACGCTTCAGCAAGGAGTAGGGTTATTGCTTGCGTACTCGTTGGGACTGGGTGTTCCCTTCTTATTGCTAGGCTTTGGCTTAAACGAGATGAGCCATATGCTCAAACGTTTCAAGCCACATATGAGAAAAGTGGAGATCGGCTCAGGCATCTTTCTCGTCGTCATTGGAATCGCTGTCTACTTCAATCTTTTTCTCTACCTGAGCAACTTCCTTGGACGCGGCATTGGCTAAATCAACTAAGAGGATCTTCCCCATCGGTTATTCCAGATCAGCCTGGATCTCTCTGATAGATTCAGCATCTAGAGGAACATTCTTGCCATGTGCAAGCTGCAAAATTTTCTCGCGTAAGTGATCTGGCGCTTTAATCAGCGTACAACGCTCATGAATAAGACGTTTGAGGTACATGTCAAAATGAAACCGCCCTTCGCAGTGCTCACACGATATCAGGTGTTGCTGCACGATGACAACTTCATCGTTTGTCAGTTCACGATCAAGGTAGAGGTGGAGCCGCGCTGTTGTTTGAACACAATCCAGACATTCCATAGTAAACTTCTCCTACACTAGCTCGCCATTGTATCTGTTCTTTTTAACATCACATAAGAGAGATTCATTCCCACAGACACCAGTTTTCTCATGCTAGACACTTAGCAATCCCTGGCAAAAGCGTTTATAATAATGAGAGGACTTTCCCAGAATTGGTGCCAGGTAGCCAGGAGAGGAAAGCGTTAGAGGAGCTTTGAATGCAGGAACAACCATTTCAAGAGATCGAGCAGAATGTACTGTCACAAGAGGGAGAGACACAGCAACAGAACGAGAACCAGGGACAGCCTGAGATTTCAACTCCGACAGAAGACTTTGAGGCAGGGGTATTAGCGCAACTCGACAGTCTATATCGAACAGCACTACGAATGACCAATAATCCACAAGAGGCCGAGGATTTAGTGCAAGAGACGCTACTTAAAGCCTTTCGTTTCTCCAATAGTTATCAGCCAGGAACGAATTTACGAGCGTGGCTCTTCCGCATTCTTAACACGTCAGCGATTAACCGGTATCGTAAACAAGCAACCCATCCCACCCCCGCCTCATTACCTGAAGGTGAAGATTTTTATCTCTACAATCAAATTCGTGACTTAAGCGGGCAGGAGTTGAGTCAGGGAGCAGAAGAGGAAGTTCTCAATCAATATCTGGATGAAGATGTCTATAAGGCGTTGAATGACCTTCCCCCGAACTTTCGGATGGCGGTTGTGCTGGCTGACATCGAAGGTATGTCGTATAAGGAGATTGCCGAGGCGCTACAGATCCCTATTGGCACAGTGATGAGCCGCATCTCACGGGCGCGTAGACAGTTACAGAAGTCATTGTGGCAGTATGCCAAGGAGAGAGGCTATGTAAAGACGGGAGCATCATAAAAGAAACCGTCTTACTCCTCCCTCTCATAGCATTGCAATGGAAAATGTTTTCTACCAGTCTCTCTACCGGATCGTCTCGGATAGGTTATGCGTCTGTCGTACTGCTTCGGAACCAGCACGTGTAATGCGAACATTGACACAACGTCTATCCATCATATCCACGGAACGTGTCACCAGACCTTTTCGTTCAAGACGGGCAATTGCTTTCGTCGCAGCTGCTGAACTTACGCCGAGGGCAGAAGCGACCTCGCCAACCAACCAATGCTCACGACGGGCAAGAAAGCCAAGCACCTCTAGCTGACGAGTAGTTATATTGGTAGACATCCGGCGCATCGTAGTCATACGTATCTCTCCTACATAATGAATTTCTTTCTCTCTATGCATATGCCACTGCTATGCCTTTCACGAGAAAGACGATGCGCCGAAAGGATTCGGGTAGCTAACCACTTTTCAACTTGTTACGGAGCAGAATGAGAGGCTACAGGAGTTCCTCGCTCCTGGTTGTTGAGAGCTGCATGCAAACTAAGCAGAAAAACACTTCCCTCACCTGCAACACCACTACTTTCCACCCGGATGTGTCCACCCATCGCTTCCACCAATTGTTTGCAGATATAGAGTCCCAGGCCAGCTCCACGTACAGGGCTATTCATATCTCGTTCAAGGCGAGTAAAACGCTCGAAAAGTCGCTGTCGATCTTGTGGAGGAACGCCGTGACCATAATCACGGATTGCAATACGTACCTGCTGCCCAATTTGCTGTGCATGAATCTCGATAGGTGTACCAGCAGTAGAGTATTTCAGAGCGTTACTCATAAGATTGAGAAGCACCTGGCGTAGGCGCATCTCGTCAGCCATAATGCATAACTCTGGCTGCACATCAAATGTGATCATCCGTCGTTCACGTTTAATCATTGTATCTAGAATATTAAGCACATGATGCAGCACACTGGTCAGGGAGACAGCACGCATGTGGCTACGTTCTATATCTACTCGTACCCGACTTGCATCCATAATATTGCCAACCAGTAGAGCGAGTTCGTCACAACTCACCTGTGCTTTCTCGACAAACTCCATGCGTGTTTCTGCAGTAAGCTGATCACGATATTCGCTCAACAACTCAATATAGCCCTGGACCGCAGTGAGTGGTGTGCGCAGTTCATGTGAAGCAGTCATAATAAACTGATCCTTCAGTACATCAAGTTCCTTCTGACGCTCATATGCAACAAACAACTCAAGCGTCATACGAACATTTTCAAAGGTAGCTGCACACTGGCTCGCAAAGAGTTCCAGCACACGCATCTCCTCTCGTTGAAAACGATGTGGACGAGGATAGCTTAGTACCAATACGCCAATGAGCTGATCAAGTTTTTGTAAAGGGAGCCAGGCAAGAGGAAATGCGCGGCGTTGCGCATGCTGAGCCAGGCAAGCAGGAGGAAATGGATGCATCTGGATCGGCGTTGTGTCCCCATTCGAAAACCACGGCTGCCAATCTCGCTGATTTGCTATAGGTAACGGTGTTCCATTGCCAAGGCGAGGGCCAGGACCAACATTTGCAACACTGTAAAGCAGACGTTGCTGTTTGTTATAAAGCCAGATCTCAGCATTCGCACCGGTAGAGCGAGTAGCTACCTGTACGTACGCTTGTGCAACCTCTTCAAGCCGCTGAAATTTATATCCAGGTGTAGTGCTCACTGAGTAGACACTATTGAGCAAAGACGCGTGCTTTGTTGCACGAGCGTACATACGGGCTGTTTCAAGCATAGAAGAGAAGCGTGTCAGCAGCAACTGCACAACCTCAAAGTCAGGTCCCGCATAAGGTTGTTTATCCGCACGTTCACCTAACACAAGCAGACCGATCAGCTTCCCTTGAGCACGAACAGGTGCCAGAAGCCAATCTCCACCCTCTAAAGGGGTACTGGAAATCAGATAACGATTTAAGCCACGAGGACGCTCTGCCTCTGAACGAATCGCCTCACTGAGCAACATCGGACGGCGTGAGGCCATCAGGCTCTCTAAAGCAGGGAGAGATGGCTCTAACCAATCACCAGCAGCATCCGGCTTGAGAAATTTCAGCAACGAGGAGAGCAGAACACAGCGCGGATCACCTGTTCGATTCTCTTTGCACGGAGGTAAAACATGATAGCAACCCGTACTATCATCGAGCACAAAGAGACAGACCTGCGGAATCTCGAACGTATGAATAGCAGCCGAAGTAATCAAACGAGCAGTATCTTCAACGTCCAGTGTCACATCAGCAAAAAGTGTTGGCTCACTGAGCAAGCGTCGATAATGCAAAATTTCGCTGAAGAAGAAACGTTCCGTCAGAAAACGTGCTAACCACCAGACTAATGGGGCAAGCAAAACGAGCGAGACACCAAACAGAGACACAACTCCAATAGTAAGCTGTCCTGAGAATAATGTATCAAATAGAGCTATCGCTATATACACGAGAAGAGCCAGGCATACCAAACCAAAAGCGTATGTTACAGCTCTACGAATATATGAGTCTAGAACAAGAAATTGGTAGCGGAGAATTGAGTAACCTAGTATAACAGGAAACAGACTTACTGTTACAGAACTTACCTGTCCATCGACATAAGGCATATTCAAAGCCTGAGGCACTACAGTAAACATTAAAACAGGTACAACAGTAAATATAACGCCAAATACAAATAAAAGCATAAGTTGTTTTTCACGTAAAGAGGAAGGTCTACTATAAGAGAAAATTATACTGCTTAGGACACCTAAAAGACCAATACCATAATAGATGGTATCGATGGTACGCAGCCAATGTGGAATATCATATGTAGAAAGGAGTATATAATCCGAAAAGAGCGTTAAGCAAAGACCGCTTAAAGCAAATAAGCCAAGATAGATTACAAGAGAATAGGCAAAGATAGATTCCCAGGAAGGTGCCAATTTGCTTGATCTAGCGTCCCTACGAGGTAACAAAGCAAAGCAATTTTTAGGAAATACCAGGATGAGTGCGAAAAAAAGTGGAGTTGCAAAAGCGCTACTTGTTCCACTCAGGATATGCAATAAAATATTATTGTTCTGACCCGGCAGTGTTACAAAAAGCACCATCATATTTAAAGAAAGACAAAATAGCAAGATAGCAACTATACGATTACGTGCGTAGAGATAAACCAGAGCTCCAATGGAGAAGAACATGAGAGATGTCAGAGAGGAAAAGCCAAAGGAAAGCCAGGGATTCGTAAGATGCTGAAACGAGATTTGTGCATTGAAAACAAGCAAAATAAAATAGGCAACTACACCACAAGAAATTAGAAGTAAACGACGTGCTCTTAGACGTATAAAACGCAAATATTTCATAGATTCTTCTCACTATCTCATTGTGAGCTGCACATGTCTAAAGTAAATTTTAGAAACCAAGGATAAAACGTAATGCAGGAGATAAAGGACGAACTTCTTCTATTTCCCGTATACATTCGAGGGTACGTTCCCTATAAAGAAGACAAATACCCCAAGATGCCAGAATACCATTTCGTAGCGAACTCTCATCAGCGCTATCTTGCTTTGCGGCTAATACAATTGGTAAAGTCTTTTTCCTACGCGAAAGATCTGTTTTTAGAAAAGGGGTTTGTCCTTGTACATCTAAACCAGATGCAGCGACACTGTTGTTTTGTAAAAGATGATACAGGTCATGGCTATCATTGTCAAGTTGCGCAGTAATTCCCAATAACCTTCCCAATTCCGTAAACAATTGATACGTCTTCTCATCTGCTTTAGCATAAAGGGCTGCTATTTGAAAAGGGAGACGCATAAGCGCGCCTGCTTTCTCCTCGGCAATCTTGATACACAGTTCAGGGGTAAATTCTTCTACTGCTTCGTACTCAGCAAGTAAATCCTGATGTTGTCCCCCTGTCGCAACAAGTGCTGCATCTTGAAGAGTTGTTAATAAACGCGCTATAAGTGTGGAGGACACACCATACTGAGCAAGAGAAACAATCATCCTTTGAGCAAGAATTACTAGAGTAGTTGAAACATTCAAAACACGTCCGATACCAAGTTCCTGGATAAGAGGGGTTACATCTCCATCTTCTACATCATCAAGCAAATCAAGAGCACAAATAAAGCTTTCAACGGCAATCGCTATCTGCTCACAAGCCTGCTGCTCTATATCAGGAGAAATATCTAATGCAACTAATAAGGTGACTAGCGCCCACATTCCAGCAATGCGAGACGGAGAACTAGCTTCGGAGCCAGATTGATCCAATAACTTACCAGGTTCTCCTAATGCACGCAAAACATCATTACGCAAAATAGAGTGCAAACCGTCAACAAAAAACTGAAGCCGTTTACGCAATGATTGCTGGTAAACGGCAAAGAAAGCATTTGAAATCGGTGCATCATTATTGTCTAAGGATGACACATGTTCCCTCAAGAGCTAGAATCCCCACCAGTAACTGAGTGGCTCTATTGCTGCTGAGAGTAAGGTTGCTTTCATATGTGGAACCATCTGCATCAGCACACGGGTGACGCGTGGAGAAAACTCTTCTCTCATGATCACTTCTTCAGGATTAGCCATAAGTTCTTTGCGAAGTGCCCCATCCTGAGAGACCCGCTGCACAAATTGCTGAATCTGCTGCTCTTCCATGATTTTCCTTTCCTTCCCCCCTTATAGAAAGGGAGTTGCAACTATACAAATAATCAAACGCCTATTAAGAGGCAGGAAATAAAGATAGGGCCTGAAGCCCTTCCTACTACAAGCACACGCTAGTCACGTCGTTTCCAAAATATTTACACTCTGACAACAGATCAAACACGAATGCCATGGGAAACGATACAACTTTTTGTGCACTTGTATAACAGAATCACCATAATAGTACACGAAAAAAAGGGAGGAATCAAGAGTTTCAAAGACTAAATTTACCTTTCCCGTTTTTTTTGACCATTTCTCGCCTTTTTTTAAAAAAGCTGTCAGAGACAAGAATAGACACAGGCACAACGCAGACAGTGCAGACATTGCACACGTATCAACACAGTAGTGATTGACGAAATCGTAGAGAGTCTGTAGAATCGAAGCGATAATAGCAGAGAGGCACGACTTTGACAAAAACTGATCTTTCCCGGTCTCGGCATGACGATAATAACGAGGAACTTTACACAATTCCAGGAACTGATCCTCTTGGAGTTCTTCAAAGCACACGTGTAGTCGTCCAACAGAGTCAACACGTCTCGATCAACTCTGATGCAGCGGACGCGTTATGTACACGCTGGCTTCACGAAGAGCAGCAGCATGAAGCACAATTTGCTGCTGGTGGAGATGATGACTTGTGGGATAAGCGCTATCACTTCTTCGATGGCTCTGAACGCACGGTCAACTGGTTGCTAGTGCTAGATGCATTAAATTTCTGCTTCTGGGCTGAGAAAAACACTCCTCGTTGGACTATCGAGTATCAGGGAGAAACGTTGAATGGCTACTGGGCTGAAGCTGCTGCGTTGAAACGCGCAGTCGAAGAGGGTATCCCGCTGTGGGATGCAAAGTACCTGCAACAGATGAGTCTTGAAGATCTCTCCTCTATCTTTCGCGGCAATAGTACTATACCTCTGCTTGAGGAACGGCTTGTGAATGTGCGAGAAGTTGGACAGATTCTGCTGAAGCACTACGACGGCCAATTCTCCCACGCCATCACGCAGGTCAAAAGTAATGCTATACGCCTGGTTGAGCTGCTTGTGAGGGATTTCTCTTCGTTTCGCGATATTGCTTTGTATCGGAATACACCCGTGCGTTTTCTCAAACGTGCGCAGATCTGTGTTGCGGATCTCTACTATAGTTTTGCAGGAAAGACATGGGGTGCACTTACGGGTCTTGAACAGTTGACTATCTTTGCCGACTATAAATTACCGCAGGTACTACGACACTATTCCGTGTTAGAATATCAAGCAAGCCTTGCGCAACGCGTGGATACTCAGGAGTTGCTCCCGGCAGGAAGCGTCGAAGAGATCGAGATTCGGGCAGGAACCATCTGGGCCTGTGAACTGCTCAAGCGAGGAATGCAGCAACGGGGCCGTTCCGTTACCGCAGCCGACATTGATCAACGCCTCTGGTTGCTTGGTCAGGATGCAGGGGAGATGAAACCATATCATCGTACGCGAACTCTCTATTATTAATCTGTTAATCTGTCAGACACTACTGGACAGTTGAAAATTTCTCCAAAAAGCTGGTTTATAACAGTCATGAACATACAATTTCTGCTGGCGGCGTTAGAACGGCCTCCACTTCATATCTATAGGCACGAGATCCTCAACGTAGAACACGAGGTCACTGCGCTTGCCTACGACTCGCGTAAAGTCGTGCCGGGCGCTATCTTCTTTGCGATTCCTGGAGCACATACAGATGGACAACTGTATATTCAGGATGCAGCCCGGAAAGGATCTCTTCTTGCTATCGGCGAAGCCTTTCCCGGACAGCACCCTGAATTACCTATCCCTTATGTAGAAGTTGCAGATGTTCGCCTCACACTGGCTAATCTTGCCTGTGCCTTTTACGGTTATCCTGCAGATTCGCTCTGTACGATTGGTATTACCGGTACTGATGGCAAAACAACGACAGCGAACTTAATCAGTGACCTTTTCGAGGCAGCGGGAAAGCGAGTTGGCCTTATGACTACAGCCAACTTTCGCTTAAGCGGGCAAGAATGGGAGAATCCGACGCGACAGAGTACACAGGAAGCGCTGGAGATCCAGCATTTCCTGCGCCAGCTTCGGGACGCCAACGGCACCCATGCGGTGATCGAAGCTACTTCGCATGGTCTGGAACTGCGAAAAGTCTCCGGTTGTAATTTCGATGTGGGAGTGGTTACCAACATCACGCATGAGCACCTCGATTTCCATAAAACGCTCGCTGCATACCGAAGAGCCAAGGCACGATTGTTCGAGATGCTCAGCTCAACACGAGATAAAGGTCTGGGAGCCAGATCTGTTGCTATTTTAAACCGTGACGATAGTAGCTATGCAATCCTCAAGCCCTACTGCACTGTCCCTATCCTGGACTATGGAATTGATACTCCGGCAACCATACGCGCGGTCGATATACAACTGCAGGCCAACACCACACGTTTTCGCGTTCTTCTACCAGACGAAGAGATTCAGATTGAAACACCCCTGGTAGGACGTTTTAACGTGAGTAACTGCCTGGCAGCGATTGCGACAGCGTATAGTCAGGGCATTTCCTCCGAAACAATCGCGCGCAGCCTTGCAACTGCAAAAGGTGTTGCGGGGCGAATGGAACGTATCGATGAGGGTCAGCCCTTCGCCGTAATCGTTGATTATGCACATACGCCTGAAAGCCTGGAGAAGGTGCTAGAGACGCTTCAGCCACTCACTCCTGGTCGCATCATTGCTGTTTTCGGTTCGGCCGGTGAGCGCGATGTGCAGAAACGACCGATTATGGGTGCAATTGCAGCCCGGAAAACCGCGTTTTTCGTCATCACAGACGAAGATCCACGTGAAGAAGATCGCGAAGCGATTTTACGTGATATCGCGGCAGGGGCAGAGACAGCAGGGAAGCGTGAAGGGAAGGATTTTCTCCGCATTGCTGATCGCAGTACTGCGATTGCAACGGCCTTTAAGCATGCACAGCCAGGTGATACAGTCCTTCTAGCAGGCAAAGGGCATGAACAGAGCATTCTACTTGGAAAAGAAAAGTTGCCGTGGGATGATCGCAAAGTTGCACGTGAACATTTAAAACGATGATAGAAGCTATTACTACTACGTCTCTTATAAAAGAGTTACCGTTACCACTGATCTCACGTTCCAATGAATGGAACATTCAGACCTGCAATTTTTCCTGGGAGTTACGATGAACACAGTACACCTGGCGCACCAGCTACTTTCTTCTTCTCATATCTATATAGCATATGCCCATTCCATCACCACACAAACAGTTGTACCGCAGGTAAACCTCTTATGGTTCCTGGCGATCTTCTTACTCTGTGCTCTTATCAGTTTCTTACTCTGCCGCGTAGCAATGGCGCTCTTTCCCAAGTTTCGTAGTGGTGAGCATAAACCTGGCACTCATCGACCAGACTTACCAGCAGGTGGACGTGAGATCAAAACGATTGAATTGCCGTTAGTAGGTGGACCTGCGTTTCTCCTTGCCATCCTGGCTGTAGGCATCAGCGCTGGCTACGTTCTTAACTTCAGCCAGGATCAGTGGACGCTTCTGCTCATTGGCCTTGGTGCAACTGTAGGGTACGCTCTGATTGGCTTTATTGACGATTGGAACAAGGTGTATAGCAAAGAAGGGCTATCTGAGTTTAAGAAATTCACTGGTGTATTTACTGTTGGCTGTCTTGCGGCAGTTGCATATTTCTTCCTGATTCCCGCTAGTGGACAACAATCATATGGAATTTACAAAGACCTACCCATTCTTAATACTTTGTTCTGCCCTCACCCCAACCCCAGAATGACAGATGCCTGCGATATGAGCTCTCTACAAAGTCCTGTTGCCCACTTTAGCTGGTTGATCTTCCTGATACTGCTCACCGGTGTTGTAGGCAGCCTGACCTCGCTCTCTGTCGATTTTAGTGATGGCCTTGATGGACTGGCCGGTGGGTTGGTCTTTAGCTCATCACTGGCAATGGGCATTGTTGTGACTGGATTGGTGCAGCAACAGTTCAATGGAGTTGTCCTGGAAGTACTCGCTCTCCTGGGCGCAGGAGCTGTTCTCGGATACCTTCCACTGAACTGGCCTTCTGCATGGGCAGCACGACGTGGCAAGGCGAAAAGGCGTGCAAAAATTTACATGGGAGATTGTGGGGCCCTGGGTCTGGGCGGTCTCCTTGCTATGATCGCTATTCTCTCCCGCAATGAATGGTTGCTTATCATGATCGGTGGAGCCTTCGTGCTTGAGGGACTTTCAGTGGTTATCTCGGCACGTGTTTTAACGCGCCTCTTCCGTCGTCATCTACAGATCTTGCGATTCGCGAACAACAATGAGTGGGTACCTCATACCGAGTTTCCGCTCCCGTTTCTTGCCACACCACTGCATCACCATTTCGATCTTCTCGGCTGGGATCGCCGCCGACTTGTTTACGGAGCATGGGCGCTGGGAGCATGTTTTGCGGCGCTTGGTGTTCTGACCAATCTTTCCCCTTTTTCCTGGCAACGCTACGTTGGACGCTTTCTCATCTTCCTGCTAGCGGCGGGTATCTGGATGAGTGGTTCGTGGTCAAAATGTTATTTTGTAGGAAAACATCCACCTGAGAGGAGCCGTCGCAGAAGACTCGCCCTGTACTACGGCTACCCGTACCGTTTTATGGGCCTACGGCTCTTTCATATGGTTGAAGTAATTGAAGCGAGTGAGGATGTGATCGAGACACCTGCTGAGGAGGATGCGCTCTGGCAACGCATGTCTATCTTTGATGCCCGCTCAATGCTCGGTTTGTATTGTTATCGCGCAGGCTATTATCCAGCGGCACTGGCTCAATGGACACGCATACCGGAACGCAATCGAATCCTTCGCCCAGAAATCGTGCGCCTGCTTGCCGAGGTGGATAGCCGCCTGGCGGTGGAGAAGCAAGAAACGCAGCCGATGCGCAGAGATCAACTCTTTCCACAAGAACCAATTCTCTCAGGAAATTTACCTCCTGCCGACCTTCCCAATCCACATGAGCCTGTCCGTTATGATGAGACAGACAATGCGGGCTGGAAGAGACGAGACTTGTCCTATGATCAGCCTGACGACGATGAAGATGATAGCACTGATGAACAGAAAGAAGTGACTGCACCACTTGGTGGAGATATGCTTACCAAAGGCATCTCACAAAATCTCAATAGCTGACCCGATAGTGCTTTCTTTCGACGTCTTCTATCTGGATCCTAAATAGATCAAGTTACTGGCAAAGAAGGAATTTCACTATTCATGTCTACAGTTCCCATCACACAGCGATCAGGTAATACTTTCAATTCCTTTTTCTACTGACGTTTTATAGTATTTTCTGAGGAGAATTTGTATGAAACTGGCTATTTTTGGAGCAACGGGTCGTACAGGTCTTCCATTAGTTCGACAAGCTCTGAAGGCAGGTCATGACGTTGTTGGACTTGTACGCAATCCTGCAAAAATGTCGATTCAGCATCCCCACCTCACACTTGTGCAAGGTGATGTTCTCAACGAGAGCGATGTCGAAAAGGTAGTTCAGGGAGCAGATGCAGTTATCAGCGTTTTGGGACAGGAGAAAGGTTCGCCCGCCAATCTACAAACCGCTGGTATACACAATATCATCGTTGCAATGAAGAAGTACGGGGTGAGTCGCCTTGTGAGTCTGACAGGAGCAGGCGTAGACGCACCACAGGATCAGCCGAAGCTAATCAATCATATCATCAAATTTGCACTTAAGACGATGGCGGCCCAGGTGTTGAAGGATGGAGCACAGCATGTGGAAGAGATTCGCGCAAGTGGTCTGGATTGGGTTGTTGTACGTGGTCCAATGCTGAACGAAGGACCGCATACAGGGAAATATCGCGTCGGCTGGGTGGGCGTGAATACAGGTGCACGCATTTCGCGGGAAGATGTAGCCGATTTCCTGCTAAAACAGGTCACAGACACGCGCTATCTTCAGCAGATGCCGATGATCAGCGACTAAATCAAGACACTATATCTTGTTTTACTCGTGCAGCATACTCTTCCTCCAGGTGATGTGTTAAGACTATGCTTTCAATATGCTGTTGTATCTGTGTTCCAAGAGGAAGACCTTGCTGCTTTGCCAGGGTATATGCAAAGTGCCAGCAGTGAAGTGCATCTGTATACTGTTGCTCTGCCTCACGCAGCATTCCCAGGTGAAAAAGCACTAGAGATTGCTCAGCAGGAAGTTCCAGATCGGTAACTATCTGCTGAGCTTCTTTATAACACTGTTCCGCATGGGGAAAATGCGTGAGTATGCGTGCAACATCGCCTGAACCACACAGTGCTCGTGCATACAGAAGTTGTGCACCTTGTGAACGAGAGAGTACGGCAGCTCGCTCATACATATCTTTTGCCTCAAGATACTCTCCCAGAGCCAGCCAGAGTGCACCTGATGAGAGAAAAACATGAGCAGAATCAAGACGATTTCCTTCAGGTGTTAGTAAAGCTTGTGCCTCTTCGTAATACTCGCGTGCTGGAGAAAACTGTTGTTTTTGCAAGAGTATATCTCCAATTGCACACAGCGCACGGGCCTTTCCCCGCACAATTCCTAGACCTTGAAAGAGTGCGTTTGCCTCACTGCACAGCTTCTCTGCCAGTTCAAGTTCTCCTACTGCAAGCTGCACTAATCCAGTATTAAGCAGGACCCAGGCCAGATTTGTATGTGATTGAAGCGCAGTGAAGCGAGATTGAGCAGAGGAATAATCCTGAAGCGCAGGCCTATACTCACCATGAATAGCAGCAACTTTTCCACGACCGTAGAGACTAGCAGCCTGTCCCTCTTGCTCGTCAAGATCCTGAAATGCTTGTAAGCTCTGAGAAAAGGCCATTTTTGCTTCTGCATAGCGATCTGAGGAGAGAAACACCTCACCCATCACAACCTGGATCCACGCCTCGCCGCGCCTATTTGCACTATTTTGAAAGGCTTCACGTGCCTCCTGGGCATAGTTTAAAGCTTGCACTACATCACCATTCTCGCTGGCTAAGCGGGCCAGTTCATAGAGTGTCCAGGCAACATCGTCAGTACTAGCATATAAGCGCAGCAGCGCAAGGCTACTTCCAAGATAGGCCTGAGCTTCCACATAGTGGCCTGCTTGACGTGATAGAGCACCGAGACAGGCTTGTATCTGCCCTTCGGCCACTTGATCATTTAAACGCGCTGCATGCAAAGCCGCTCGTCGTACTATAGCAAGCAGCTCAGAGGAGAAACCTCGGCTTCCCCAGACTCGTACGGCACGCACGGCAATGGCAGTTGCTTCACGCAGGTCATCAGCTTCCCCGGCGGCTTCGTTGTGCTCAAAAGCTGCCAGTAATTCTTCCTGCGTGGGTTTGACGAGATTTGTATAGTATGCAGCAACGACACGATGAACACGTCGTTTCTCCTCAAGAGAAAGATGCGCAAGGGCAAAATGTCGTACCTGGCTGTGAATAGTGTACACCTGACTATCAAATTGCATGAATGAGGCCTGTACCAGCTCATCGCGTGCAGCCCGCCAATGGCGCTGCAACGACACAGGAGTCGCTTCATCCTCTATCAAGTCTTTGCTCCCTGGCAGCGAAGATACGTGCAGGTATTCTTGCGGAGGAAGATGGACATTTGAAGAGACTAACAAGAGAATCTGTTCACGATTGAATGGAAGTTGAAAAGCTGCGAGATAGGACAACAACAAACGAGCATGAGCTGTTAGACGGTTATAAGAAACCTCTAACACAGCTTGCATACCAGCTAAAGAACTGGTACGCAAATCATCGCGGACTTCCTCTAAAGAGCGTGTTGCCGCCTCAGGCGTGTAAATCCTGCCATTAATTGAACGTGCGGTACCAAAAATAAGTTCAGCGCCAAGAGGTGAACCATCCAGAAGTTTACAAATTTCACGCAGAACTTGCTGTTGACGAGGATTCTCTAGATGGATGTGCTGGTCCAGCCCACTCTCTGACGCCAATACGGAGAAGAGATTTAGCAAGTCATCATTTGTCATCCTATTCAGATGATATTCATACCAGGAACAATGCAGCATCCCCTCCACCTGCATATTTTGAGGATTTAAGCGTGACGTTACCAACACTATTACCTCTTGTGGTAATGCTGAAAGAAAACGGAGCCAGCTTTCCAGCTCAACACGGTCTTTTATCTCCTCAAAGCTATCGAGCAAGAGAAGACATGGTAGTTCGCGACTGGCAAGTGCTCTCAACGTATTCTGTACCTGACGGGCACGAGACATAGCATCAACAGACGTAGCAGTGCGCACAGGCAGGTGAAGCGCTAAAGCTATTTCAGCTATTGCATCACTAAATAGCTTTCCATTTTGGAGTGAGACACCTATAATGCCACCCTGAAAAGTATCACGATTGCACCGTACCACTTCTAAAGCGACAGCGCTCTTTCCAATACCTGCTGGTCCTGTTAAAGCGACGTGATGTGTCCTTTGAGTTGACCGCATACTACTATGAGTATCCAGCACATTCTTGAAATCATTCCCATTTCCACCCGTAAGACGTGTGAGCAGTTTATCGAAATCCTGCAGCTCGCGTTCGCGACCAACAAAATTAGCAGGTGGCCCCAGGTGAGCCAGAGGATGAGCAACCTTTTGCATTGCCTCTTCAGTTATAAGAAATGGAACTGGTGCCTCTTCCCCTTCGGCAACAAGCCGGTAGAGTACCGGAACAAACCAGCTCTTCTGCTGCATTGAGAGCAGCGCCTGTCGTGCACGAGCCAATGCCTCCTCAATTGCACGACCACCAGCCAGTGCCTCATAAAAATGATACACAAAAGTGGGACTGAGATCATCCTGCAGTGAGAAAGGCATGGCTACAACAGCCGGAACCTGCGCAGTCACAAGCGCTGTAGCTAGTGTTGCATCAACTGCTGGACGAGACGACCCAGTGAGACGTGAAGACGTCGAAGAGCGATTTTTTTGCGTATTTCCTGTGGCCTTCTCCGCGCCAGCTATTGCTGCCGTATCACAAGCTGCGAAGACAGCAAGTCGCACATCACTACTCAGTAAAACATTGCGCAGCGAGTGCGTATCGACAAAACGATTGCTTCCATCCTCATCACAGAAACAGAGATACGTTTGCGCTTGCTCACGTGTAAGGGGGGCTTGACACTGCTCACATTTCCTGGTATCGGGTGCATTCATCTTGCCACATGCATCATCAGGACACAGTCTTCCGTAGGCACCATGCCCATCGAAATGAATCGCATAGCAAGGGATCGTTGTATCGCTATCATTAAGCATACTAGCGCCGCCATAGGCGTTTAAGTAGCGTACAAATTGACTGAAGGTTGGTGGCTCCAAACGATCCAGAAAGAGTTGTCCTGAGTCGATTAATGGCTGTAAGGCCTGCTCCATTGCCTCAAAGCTACGTTCTGTTTCTAGAGCAACACAATCAGATGGACAGGCAGAAATATAAAGGAGACGAAATGGTGGATGTACCGGCAATTCACAACCAATAGCGGTATCGGGACGCAAGAGAATACGACTAAGAGTAAAGACACCCGACACAAGGAGAAAGTGATCTCCGTTGTGCAGCAGTTCCCAGGGATAGCGTATAAACTCTTCGCAGCCAGGACCAAAGCTTAATGTAAGGGCAACTGTACCACGCCGCTTGAGCGTGCGCTGAATGACTGCCCGTACCATACCTGGTACAGACTGCTCACTAACCAAGCGAGGGAGTGAAGAAGTTGATGGCTCCAGACAACAGAGAGCGGCGAAGAGGCGTTGCCCTATCTCACGCAATTCCTCATCACGACTATCCAGGCTGCCTAACTTTTTCTGCAATGCACTTAACTGACGACCAGTGTAAGGGGGGATAAACTTGTCTCGTACGATACGACTTGACCGACTTTCTTTCGCCTGAACCTCGTATGTTCCATCCTCTTGTCGGTGGAAGACGATGTTAAGTGTCTCGCCCATGCGTTCTAATTTCTCGCGTTTGTGTTGATAGGACAGTAGGAGAACAATGTGCCTATAGAGATAAAGAACCACTACGTCCTTTAGAAGCCCTTTTTCTCTCTATAGTATAGCATATAGTTCTTCTAAGCTGCTGTGATCTATTTCACTATTCGATCTCACTCGCCCCAGTAAAGTTCGACTTTGCCAAAACGAACTGTATCACCAACCTTGACACCTGCATCTTCAAGAGCTTTGGTCACACCATTTTTCTCTAGCATTACTTGCAAACGAGCCATTCCCTGCTCGCTCTCTGGATCTGTCATATTCACCAGGCGCTCAACACGTTTGCCACGGACAACATAGACACCATTTTCTTTCGTCACGGTAAAAGCATCTGCTGGTTGAGGACGCAGGACAGGACCTTGCATATCGGCAACAGAAAGGCTAGCAGCGCGTTCGGCCTCCTCCTGCTGAATCTCTCGTAAACGCCTGGCAGCGAAATCCATCAACGCATTTGTATCCTGATGAGCGACAGCAGAGATTGCAAAGACGGGATAGCCAGCCTCCTCTGCTTTGGCTTTTAGCATCGGCCAGTGCTCACGGGCTTCAGATGTGTCGATCTTGTTAAGCACCACAATCTGGGGACGTTGCGCAAGCTGTTGGTCGTATTCACGTAGCTCACGATTGATCGTCTGAAAATCCTCCCAGGGATCACGCTCAGGGGCAGCACCGTCAAGCATATGGATGAGCAGGCGCGTTCGCTGGATATGACGCAGAAATTCGTGACCCAACCCGACACCTTGAGCCGCTCCCTCAATCAGTCCGGGAATATCAGCCAGTACAAAGCTAAACCCATCACCGTTGCGAGGCTGACCCACCTCCACGACACCAAGATTTGGCGCAAGCGTTGTAAATGGATAATCGGCTATTTTGGGACGTGCTGCCGTCACAACTGAGAGTAGTGTCGATTTCCCAGCGTTGGGATAACCCACCAGGCCCACATCAGCAATCAGACGAAGCTCAAGTGTAATCCAGCGCTCCTCGCCAGGCTCACCTCTCTGCGCTTCCTTTGGAGCTTGATTCGTTGCTGTGGCGAAATGTACGTTTCCCAGCCCGCCACGACCTCCGCGAGCTACCATAACACGCTGCCCTGATTCTAGCAAATCTGCAATCACCTCGTGAGTATCTGCATCGCGAATAATTGTTCCACACGGCACTTGCATCACCACGTCCTCGCCTTTCGCACCATGCATCTTTTGTCTTGCGCCCGCTTCACCAGCGCCAGCTTTAAATTGCTGCCGATAACGATAATCTATCAAAGTATTTAAATTATGCGTCGCTTCAACGTACACGCTGCCACCTCGCCCACCATCACCACCATCAGGTCCACCAAAGGCGGCAAACTTCTCGTGACGGAAATGCGCGGATCCATTGCCCCCATCACCGGCTTTCACATAAATTTTTGTATGATCGTATAACATGCTCGTATCTCTATTTCTTCCTACAGCACATAACAAGATGCACAACTCTATTCGCGGCGCAACGAAGTATATCACAAAAGAGCGAGAAGGGGTAGCCTTATCCTTCTACGGTGATGCGGTCCAATCTCCCCAGCCACCAATATCGGTATTACACTGCCCATCACGCCCAAGGCTACAATACGTGCCTGACATTGTGCCATTACCCTGTACTTGACCGGTGAAGAAGAGAGGAGCCAGACCGGCATAGCTAGGGACGGTAAATGAAATTTTGCTGTCTGTCGTAACCGACCCGATAAAAGTATCACTTGCTACTAGTCCTGGACCAACAGCAAATTTTCCATTGATTGCTCCATTATTCTGTTGAATTCGTGAAAGAACCATCGTTCCATTAGTGGGAGGGCGTGTGTATTTATTAACAAGGCTACCATTATAGGTTGAACTCAGTAAAGGATAGCTTCCCGGCGCTGGTGCTGAAGGCGAGGAAGACTGAGGTGTTTCTGTAGGTGTGGCCGTGGTAGTATTCTCAGCAGTTGGCGTCGCAGTTACTGTCGGCGTCGTCACAGCGCGTGTGGCACTGCTTTGTCTCACAGTAGGCGAGAGTTTCGTAGCAGACGAGTTGGAAAAAATGGCTGGGAAATGGACTAGCCCGGTTACCCAAAGTACGCCTGAGAGTAAGGTGAGCAGGATCAGAAAAGGCAGTACAAGAAACCACAAGCTTCTACGCTTACCCGTAGCTTGTGCTGATAAAGAACGCTGAGCAGGTGTTAATGGACGCACCACTACTGATACAGGCGTCGTTGTTACAGATTCAACAGGTGTCACTTTAGCAGTACGGCGAGCAGGAGATGAAGCGGGAGGAGTGACATCTTCGGTCTGTATCTCTGGAGCCTGCACTGCTTGCCAGAACTCCTTCACACTAGAGAAGCGATCCTCACTCTTGATCAACATCGCGCGTTGAATTGCATCAGCAACAGTTTTAGGCAAGGTTGGAACAAGTGCATTGACAGGCTCCAGAGGATCAACATGCCGACTTCCTAATTGTGTCATACGTTGCAGGGCATCAGCTGGGATGACGCCAGTGAGGAGCACATAGAACGTTGCCGCCAGACCATAAATATCAGTAGCGAGGTTAGTACCACTGGCATACTGTTCTGGCGCGCCATATCCCGGAGAACAGCGACGCACGGCAGTTGTCGTCGCCTCCGTATCGTATTCCTTCGCAATACCAAAATCAACTAGTGATGTTTCGTTACTTGAGGTGGACACAATAATATTTGCGGGTTTGATATCACGATGCACAATCGGCGGCTGTTGACTATGCAAATAGCCTATTGCATCAACTATCGGAGCCATTAACTGTAGAACACGTTCGAGAGGAAAACGACCCTCAGGCTGCTGACGACGTAGCACCTCTAGATTCGTACCTTCGATATAATCCATTAAGATCGAGGCTCGATAGTGAGCATCATCATTGAAGGTACGATACACACGCGGAAGTGAGGGGTGGTCAAGGCGCTGCAATACCTGTCCTTCAAAAATAAAATGTTCACGCTCACGCCGACTTGGGTCAACGACCTCTTTTAGTGCAAACAGATTCCCTTTAACGCGCAGATCACGCACGAGATAGACTGCACCAAATCCTCCCTTCCCCAGCAATTCTTCTATGCGATAGCGATCCTGCACAGCGCTACCTATAGGGCGCGTGAGATGGACATCTTGCACAACTACACCTCGTGTCATAAAAAAATTACGTCAAAGCACTTATATTCTATTCCAGAAAATATGCTTCCTTAATAAACACCCCTTTTTATGTATACTGAATAATTGGAGGAATAGCACAGATATCTAAGAACAACACGGAGCTTCCCACGTTCAAGTTTCAAAGGCCCAACATGATCTGCTAGAGAGAACGCGCGTTATTCCTTATGCAGATGCTGTCGAGGAAGCGGAGATACGTGAATAGGTTCATCTGCTGGTAAAATTGGAGGATGCGTGTATGGGCGAAAGAATACGTGAGTTTCTGCAGCTAAGCCTGGAGAAAGGGGGGGAGCAACTGTCCAGTTGCCATATCCCCCTGCTGCATAATCACACCGACCCTGTTGATAACTACAGTATGTTCCAGAGATACTGTTATCAGATTGAAATTGACCTTCAAAGTACAGTGGTAAAATGTCACCTCTTGAGGGCACGAGAAAGTGAATACTGTCCCTATTCGTTACCTGACCAGTGAAACTGCCACTTCCAAGCAAACCTGGTCCAACTAAAAAGTCACCACTGATGTTCAGACCATTCTGATGCACTTGCGAAAGGGCCATCGTCGAGTTGACACTGGCAGGACTATTATGAATCTCGCCACTATACTCTGTTAACAGCAATGGATATCCCGCTACAGTTACAGTGGCAGGAGGAGTATTCTTTGGTACGATAGTAGGGGGAAGCGTAGGAACAGGCACTGTTGGCACTCCATCATGTAAAAGAGTCATCTTGGAGGACGACTTGTCTTTGCCCGCAATCTCAGTCTGCTTACCAGTCACCCAATGTGTTGCTCCAAACGTTACTCCAGAGACAAAAGCAATCAGTGCAAGTGCAAGCAGAGCCTTCATGAGATGCTGAACCCGCCGCCTGAGTCGAAACTGTACTCGTGAGTTTTGAACTACATGCTCTAAAGAAATGCTGATAGCCGGAGTCTCAGGCACGATAGGAGTGGGAGTGGTACAGACAAAGCGCACTGTCTCATCCTGTTCCACAGTCATTGCTATCTGTTCCTTTTGTGCGAAAAGCCCTTGCATCGCACTCTCCTCGACTGGAGCTGCAGCATGGAGAGCTTTCCAAAACTCCTCAACTGTTTCAAATCGCTTCTCGCTGTTGAGTGCAAGGGCGCGTTGTAACACGTCAACAAGCGGTTGAGGGAGAGATGGTTCCAGTTCGTTCGCCGCTTTGAGCGGGTCTGTTCCCTTGTTCGTCAATTGAGTGATGCGATAGAGAGCGTCAATAGGAGTTGTGCCTGTCAGAAGTGTATAAAATGTTGCTCCAAGGCCATAGACATCCGTCTGCGTGCTTGTACCATACACATATTGTTCAGGAGCACCATAGCCGGGAGAGCAGTAGCGGACGGCAGTCGTCGTAGAATCGAGATCATACTCCTTTGAAGTTCCGAAATCAACAAGAATTGCACCAGCGTCAGAGGTAGGAACAATAATATTTCCAGGCTTAATATCACGATGAATAATTGGTGGCTGTTGCGCGTGCAAATAGCTCACAGCTTCAATAATTGGACGCATTATCCGAAGGGCCTGAGATACCTGAAACCGATGTCCGGGCTGTAGATGACGGAGTCGCTCTAAATTCGGACCATCGATATAGTCCATAAGCATATAGAGACGACGATACTTTTCATCTTCAAACACATGATAAACACGGGGTAGAGCGTGATGATCAAGCCGTTGCAAAACATCCCCTTCAAAGAGAAAACCTGCTCGTTGATGCCGATTAGGATCAACGACCTCTTTTAAGGCAAACACATTCCCTCTAACACGTCGATCACGAACACGATAGACAGCTCCTGCGCCGCCCTCACCGAGAAGTTCTTCAATGAGATAGCGCTCGCGTATTATTCTGCTCCTCTGGAGTCTCGTCTGCACTTCGTGCATCCCATCACCTCAAGCACTGATTTTTTGAAGATAGCAAACATATCCTTCTAGCTACCAGTATAAGCAATAACAGGCGTTTCACCAACTCATTGATCACTTCCACGAGGAAGCTCTAACAAATACACTTCTTTTTCAGAGCAAGTGAACTTGAGATATAAGATGCACAATTGAGATGACCTATTTAGTTGGAAAGAGTACACACTGTACAATATTACAATGTCTCTACACTCTCTGCTCCCTATTAGTTACACGATCTAACGCCCCAAAAAGTCGCTAGCTTATAGCTGCTCTCGTCTATTTTCATACACACTGCTCGTACGCTGCACATACTCCCTATTACACAGTTGCATCCTTTCTTGCTTACTAAAAATCAGGAGAAACTTTCCAGTTTTTCATAGCAAAAAGGCCATAAGAGCTATCTCCTCTGGGCGCAGTCCATCCAGTGCTTGCAGAATAGCATCATTGCTGCGCTGTTCAATCGCTGCAGAAAGTGTGCCATTGAGATATGCATCAATAACTTCCGGGTGAACGTAGCTTTTACGACAGACAGCCGGCGTATTGCCGAGGTGCTGGGCAGCAGCAGCTATTGCCTGCACAACATTCTTCTTCGCCTGTGTCTTCGTTTCAAACGGGCCAAGATCTTGTAAAGCGCAGGCAGCAGTAACTGTACCGGCCCAGGTACGAAAATCCTTTGCGGTAAAATCATGCTCAGCTATCTGTTTAATATAGGCGTTCACGTCTTCCGAAGAAACAGCGTGTAGCTCTTTTTTCTCGTCAATGTATTGAAAGAGTTCCTGACCGGGGAGGTCGCGTGTAGCCTTGACAATCTTAGCGAGTTGTCGATCACGCACATCGATTGCATGTTCTTTCCCACTCTTTCCACGGAAGTGAAAATGGAGCTGAGAACCCTCAACATCGACGTGTTCATCATGTAACGTAGTGAGACCAAACGAGTTATTTTCACGCGCATACTCCTCGTTACCGACGCGAATCGAGGTTGTATCGAGCAGGCGCACAATAGTGGCGAGGACTTTCTCTCGTGGTAGCCCACGTAGCGCAAGATCATGTGCAACCCTTTTACGCATCGTCGGCAGGGCCTTACCGAAAGCGAGCATTTTATCGTACTTGGTCTCGTCGCGAATCTTGCGCCACGTGGGATGATAGCGATACTGCTTGCGCTCTTTCGCATCACGTCCGGTGGCTTGTAGATGACCCTGGGGATTAGGGCAGATCCAGACATTTGTCCAGGCTGGGGGAATACCCAACGAACGAAAGCGCTCAAGCTCCTTCTGATCCTGAATTGGCTTGCCATCGAGTCCAATATAACTAAAGTGCTTCCCTGCGCGTTTACGCCGAATCCCAGGTGTCGTATCAGAGACATAGCGTAGCCCTGCCTCCATTGCTTGAGCAATAGGGGCAGCAATGTCAGCAGTAGTTGGCATGCTACTATCAGTATCGAGTGATTGTTGATCCTGAGCTTGCGTTGTAGCCATCGACATCCTCCAACACGGAGAAATGCTGTTCATTTCTCAGCACTTCCTACATTTCAAGTCACGTTTCATCACTGACATCGTGACGTGTCTTCACATAAAAACCTGCTACTCATGTACCATCTAAATTAATGGTAGAGAACGGCAGAAGAGAAGAGGTTCAGAATAACAAGAATTTGCACCTACCTGCCTGTCTTCTTCCTTTAGAGATAATACGTACCATAAGAAAGGCCAGATGATACAAGCAAAGGCATATCTACATCTCTTGCTTCTATCAAGACCTATGTTATGATATAAGGTGATCTATGAGATATGCGGCATTCCAACTTATCCGTCTAGCAATGCGCGTTTCCACTCTTCTGATAAGGGTCTTTCTTTTGCTCCTTGGGAAGGCTGCATTTAAACATCAGGCAGACGAAATCAAAGTACGTGACATGGCACGACGTGAATCTCAATCGCACATGAATGAGTTTATCAGTGTCATCAGCCACGACTTAAAGACGCCACTTACCAGTATTAAGGGGAATATTCAGTTAATCGGACGCCGCTTAAAGAGAAATGTATCTCCTGAACTGGTTCCAACAGAAGATATGCACACCGTTCTACAAGAAACACGCGATCTGCTTGAGCGTACTGACAAGCAAGTCAATCGATTGACAACGGTTGTCAATAGCCTGTTAGAGAGTTCGCGCATTCAAGGTAACACGATGGACCTGCTCTTCGAGCTGTGTGAATTAAATGCTGTGCTTGAAGAAGTCCTGGAAGACGCACGTTACATTCCTGAGGAGCGCGTTATCCAGACTGTGCAGCCTGAAGGATCGTCAGTGCTGGTGATGGGCGACGTAAACCGTATCAAGCAAGTCATCATTCAATATTTGTCAAATGCACACAAATATTCGACAGCCGAGCATCCTATCACGGTTACGCTTACTGTGAATGGACAGGAGGCACGTGTCGAGGTACAGGATAAAGGGCAGGGTATTCCAGTTCATGAACAAAAACAGATCTGGGAACGGTATTATCGTGTGCCTGATATTCGTGTGCTCAACGGCACCTACATAGGGCTAGGACTGGGTTTGCACATTAGTCGTACAATCATAGAACAGCATCGCGGCAAAGTGGGAGTTCAGAGTGTTCCTGGCAAAGGTTCAACCTTCTGGTTTACTCTCCCTCTTGCAAGAAAAGCGGCCGCCATGGATTGATGTACTTTTTGCTCAAATAGAAAGCCAGGAAGACGTATACCTCCTGGCTTTCTTGTGTCAAAAGCTCTTGAAAGCGGGAACTGTCTTTCACTCTACTAATTAGAGCTTAACACAGCTAGCATACTAACATAGCTCAGCGACATGTCCACTCGCGCCAGCTATAACCATCGCGCGAGAAGATAGAGTACGCCGCCTGAGTGTTTGCAGTTGCATCATAGGGAGATAGACCCGCTTGACCTTGTGGCGTCCTTGCCCAAGTGCTGGGATACAAGATCTGGAATAGCCCCGCCGCGTGACTGCCACCAATCGATGTAGGGTTGGATGCTGCCGGGTTCAAGCCCGACTCACAACGTGCCACACTGATCGCTTGAGGAGCGTATTGCCCAAAGACTTGCTCAATGATGGCTGTTACACTATTCGATCCTCCTTGCACCGGTGTCGGAGGAGTCGTGGGAACGGGTGTCGGCACTTTTGTGGGTACAGGGGTTGGAACCTTTGTTGGTATGAGTGTTGGTTCGGGAGTGGGGGTAGCTGTTGGTTCTGACGTTGGTTCGGGAGTTGGCTCAGGTGTTGATGTCGGCGTGGGGGAAGGAGTCGGCGTCATAGTAGGCTTTAATGGAATCTTTGGTTGAACCACAAGTTCAATTCCATCGGCCTGACCACGTGCTTGACTCCTGTGATCACTTGTGTGCTGACGTCCAGTACGTTGTTGAGCATCCGAACTATGTACTCGACCACTCAGCACACCGACAAGGACTAATGTTCCTAGCATTAATACGCATAAAACGAGTAACGCAGCTCTCTTGAACAGAGAAATATGTGAAAGCTTTATCTTCTGTACAACTAAGCGGATAAAGTGACGTGTTTGCAACATGTCTCCTCTCGTAGACAGTGGTAGAAACGCAACGCTCTACACATACCAATGACAAGTCACCCTGACCTCCGTCTCACCAAGGGAAATATCTGGAGCTGAGCAACGCCATTTTTGTGTATAAGTAGAGTAAACTACCCCGCACACCCGTATGCCTTGAGTATGCACTATCATGCGAACGTACATATTCGCATATATGCATTTTCAAATCAAAGGTAGTATAACATACGCCCCTTGAGACACAAAGAATTATGCTGAATCATAACCCAAACGGGCTATGGATCGTGAAGGATGTCAGGTCCAATTCATCCGCATTTTCGCTAAAAATGGCTCTGTTCCGGCTGCAGAGGTGCTCGATAGCGCCAGCGCTCTGCCCCATTGTTTGCATCTAATGCGATGAGAAGACCTTGCTGAGTAAGAGCAAGATAGAGCGTACCATTATCTGCATTCTGTAATATATTAACGTCACTATTCACTTTATTGGACCATACTTGCCTGCCATCGCTTAAACGCACAGCTTGCACACTCCGCTCATGAGTCGAAGATATATACATGGTGTTCGAGGAAGGGAAGAAAGTATACTGATCAACATTCTGCCTTTGCCAGAGTTCTTGTCCATCAGCCATGCGAAGGGCATAAAGAGCATGGTCATCTCCTGAAAAAAGATATGCAACACCCTTGATCTCCTGAATCTCTGGCACGCCGTGGATATAGTACTGCCAGAGCAATGCACCATCGTTCTTCCGCAGAACGCGCAAGGTGTCATCTTGCAGTGTGTATGAGTAGAGAACAGAGGAAAAAGGAACACATAGTTGCCCAAACATGCTATGCCACAGTTCTGTCCCATCTTTGGCACGGAGAACATGTACAGATTCATGATTGTTAGAGAAGAGATACAAATTAGTATCATCAACTATGATGTTGACACTACCCACATTCTCGCGACGCCACAGTTCTGTCCCATCTTTGGCACGCAGAGCCAGAAGATTACCATCTTTCACTGTATAGATTGTACCATCCCCCATTACATATTCAGGAATGTCATTCGAGCGGATATCATAGTGCCAAAGTTCTTGACCATCACTTGCCCGCAGCACATGTAAGGTCTGATCCTGCTCTTTGATACAGACGATCTGTGTGGTTTGAAACGAGACTATACCTGGTGTATTGACGCTCCAGCGTTCAACACCATCATGAGGACGTAAAGCAAGAACTCTTTTGCCCGGTTCTTGCGCGTAGATAACATCATCATGCTCATTCTGCTCTATAATTGTTTGTATCTGCATCAGTGGCCCTTTGTTATACTGCCAAAGCTGTTTTCCAGTTCTTAGATTCAGTGCCTGGATACCCTTCTTGATTGAGCTAATATATACTGCATCTCGTCCTATAGTCGGCCAACTGAACAGCGCATCAGAGAGGTGCCAGAGCTGTTTGCCGCTCCTCGTATCAAGAGCCGTCAGAGTCATTCCCGCCACCGGTGTGCCCATCTTTGGATCAAAAGAGACGGCATACGAGACGCCATTGATAGAATCGACGAAAAATGATCGTTGCGCGGGTGGATTAGTCAGAGCTGAAGTGAGGGTAGGAGCTATGTTAGAGGAAGGCTCATTCCAATGAAAGTAACCCGGAGCAACCTGGAACAATAAGATTACACTTCCGGCAACAGTGAGGAGCGCCATAGCCCAACGAAATCTGCCTTTCGATAAGCGAGCAGTGAAAGAGTTTTTCTGTATGAGCAGTGAAAGCTTTCCCAATGAAAATACCTTTGCAGTCCCTCGCGCACCATCTTTTTTTGAAGAGCTTCGCAGACGTGACTCTGCCGTATCCAGATCAACAATAGTGACCTCTTCATCATTACTTAGTGGCTCGTTCTCGGATATATCCATATAAGAAGACCTCTTATCTATCAGCTTGAGCAGATCCATAGAGCATCATGCCCTCTTTTGCCCGTTTATGGTCGCACGCTACGATTATAACATGCATATACCTCCCTTTTTGAGAGCAACACAAAGGACGTTCTGCTGCATAGAAAGCGCCTTGATTGACTGACTGGAGAGCGAGGCATATAATAGGGCTAATCACAGAGAGAAGAGACCTTATTGCCTCGGCTTGCGTGCTCAACGCAAGTTTTTTACAATACAAAGTGCGTACAGCGTAGTATGACACGTATCACAAGGAGCAACTATTTTGAAGATTCACGAATACCAGGCGAAAGATATTCTGGGACGCTATGACATTCCGGTCCAGCCGGGGCGTGTAGCGACAACACCAGAGGAAGCCGCAGCTATTGCCCGTGAACTAGGCGGACCGGTTGTTATCAAAGCCCAGGTGTATGTGGGTGGACGCGGTAAAGCGGGCGGCATTCAGTTTGGTGATACGCCTGAGCAAGCGCATGCGGCAGCAAAGCGTGTCCTTGGCATGGACATCAAAGGGCTAACCGTTGAAAAAGTACTTGTCACCTCTAAGATCGATATTCAAGAGGAATATTATCTGGGCATCATCCTTGACCGCAAGACACAGGCCCCGGTAGTGATGGCTTCGATTGCCGGCGGCATTGATATCGAAGAGGTCGCCGCTACAACGCCTGAGAAGATTGTTCAGCAACCCATCGACATGCGTTGGGGGTTACGTTCTTTCGAGGCGTTCAACATCCTGACACAGGCGGGCTTCCCCCATCACGTTTTGCGTCCCGCCGCCAGCATCCTCACTGCGCTTGCAAAAGCCTTTATTGAGAGCGATGCAAGTCTTGCCGAGATTAATCCCCTGGCATACACAAAAGATGGCAAGGTCATGGCTGCGGATGCGAAAATTCTGCTCGATGATAACGCCCTCTACCGCCACAAAGAATACGCGAGCTGGGCTGAGCCGGAAGAGGCCAATCCACTGGAATACGAAGCGAAGCAAGAGGGCCTGACCTACGTCAAGCTGGATGGAGATGTTGGTATCATCGGCAACGGTGCGGGCCTGGTCATGACAACCCTCGATATGGTGGCACGCTCCGGTGGTAAGCCGGCAAACTTCCTGGATATCGGTGGTGGTGCGAAGGCCGAGGTCATGTACAAATCCCTCACGTTCGTCGCACGCGATCCACAGGTTAAAGGCATTCTGGTCAACATCTTCGGCGGTATTACACGTGGTGAAGAGGTGGCGAAAGGTGTGATTATGGCGCAGAACGAGCTGCCCAAAGGGATGCCTATCGTTGTCCGTCTCTCAGGCACAGGTGCTGAAGAGGGGCGCGCGCTTCTCAAGGACGCGGGTCTGGATTGGGGAAAAGATATGCGCGACGCCTCAGAGAAGATTGTTGCGGCAATTTCGAGCAGGAGTGAAGGAAAGTAGTACTATGAGTATTCTTCTTGATTCTACCACACGAGTCATTGTGCAGGGTATAACTGGGCGCGAAGGACTCTTTCATACACGCAATATGCTCGCCGCTGGCACCAAAGTTGTTGGAGGTGTCACACCGGGCAAGGGTGGACAGAGTGTGGAAGGCGTACCCGTCTTCGATACTGTCTCGCAGGCAAAAGCCGCAACCAATGCGAATGCTTCATGTATCTTCGTGCCCCCTGCCGGGGCTGCTGACGCTATTATGGATGCTGCCACCGCAGGTATCGAGCTGATCGTTTGCATCACCGAAGGAATTCCGGTGGTAGATATGACACGCGCTATCCTGGTTGTGCGTGAAAAGGGTGCACGTCTGATTGGTCCCAACTGCCCCGGTATGTGCACACCTGGACATGGCAAGATCGGCATTATCCCTTACCAGATCTTTAAGCCCGGTTCGGTTGGCTTTATCTCGCGCTCCGGCACGCTCACATACGAGGTCGTGTCGCTGCTAACTGGAGCTGGCATCGGGCAATCTACCTGCGTTGGTATCGGTGGAGATCCCATCATCGGTTCGACTTTCGTCGATTACCTGAGACTCTTCGAGAACGATCCACAGACCCAGGCTGTAGTTATGTGTGGCGAGATTGGTGGCAGCGACGAAGAGGATGCGGCTGAGTACATCCGCACTTCGATGAAAAAGCCAGTGGTAGCTTTCATTTCGGGGCGCACTGCACCTCCAGGAAAGCGTATGGGACATGCTGGCGCGATCATTTCTGGCAACACAGGAACCGCACAAGGCAAGGTTTCGGCACTTCAGGGAGCCAACGTCCCCGTCGCTGATACTATCTTTGATATTCCTGAGCTGGTTAAAAAAGTCCTAAAGTAACATACTGATAGAGACGCTGGTGCGCGACGAACTACATCATCGCGCACATTCCTGACCACTAACACTATCTCAAGCCACAACACAAATCTATTTTCTTGAGGAAACGAGCCATGACGACGGCACTCATCTATGATCCGATATTTCTGGAACACCTCACTCCGGCACACCATCCTGAGCAGCCACAACGCCTCGAAAGAGCGATGCAATATCTGCGTGGGCTTGGCTGGTTGCAGCGCGAGGGGTTGGTACAGGTACGCCCACGAGCTGCTACTGTGGATGAACTAGCAGCCGTTCACGAGCGTGCGTATATTCAAGAGGTTGAGGAGCTGTGTCGTCAGGCAGCACAGGCCGAGGATGGGAACGATAGTGAGCAGCTTATGCTGGGTACCGATACCTATGTATCGGCACGATCATACGAGGTTGCACGTAAGGCTGCCGGCGCTCCATTGACTGCTATCGACGCAATTCTACATGGCCAGGCCGATAACGCTTACTGCCTTGTCCGCCCTCCTGGTCATCATGCGGTGGCAGAGGCGGCAATGGGCTTTTGTATCTTCAACACTGTTGCTGTAGCCGCACGCTATGCACTTGACGCGCACGGTCTCGAACGCGTGATGATTCTCGATTACGATGTGCATCATGGCAACGGGACACAGGAAATGTTCTACGACGATCCGCGTGTGCTCTATATCTCACTCCACCAGTCCCCCTTCTATCCAGGCACAGGTCATTCTGAGGAGCGTGGCGAAGGTGCAGGACTGGGTACGACAATCAATATTCCCTTGCCAGCAGGAGCAGGCTACGAGACGTATGAACCAATTTTTCGTCAGGTCATCGCTCCCGCTACTGACCGCTTCAACCCGCAATTGATTCTCATCTCGGCAGGTTTCGATGCACACTGGCGCGAGACACAAAATGATTCAGGCCTGGCACAACCCGGAATGTTACTTTCGACGGCGGGCTTCTTCCAGCTCAACAAAATACTGCTCGATCTTGCAAATACGATCTGCCAGGGAAGGATAATTATGGTACAGGAAGGTGGTTACGACCTGGAAGCTATTGCAAGTTGTGTTGCTACCAGCATCAATCAGCTTCTCGGCGATGACGCTGCTGTCGATGCCTGTGGACCTGCTCCACACCAGCCCTACCGTCTCAATAGTGACGTCCTGATCGCCGAATTGCGGCGCATCCACCAGCTCACCGGCTACCGTATGAAGCACGCTCCCCGTCCCGATATCGCAAAACTTCGACAGGAGGTCAAGGGACCCGAATCTGAAGCTGAAGAACAAAAGAACAAGACAGCCTCAGATCAGGCTGGTGATAGTGATACATCACACTAACAGCTTGCTGAGCTAAGATAAAATTATGCTATACTAGCACATATCATTGTACATAGAGGTAATGTAGATAGGGAGGAGTTGAATTCATGAGCATCATAGGGAAGCTTACAATAGTTACACCAGCTAATAGAAGACCAGGACTACAGCAGGGACACTGGACCTATAATGATTATGCGGCTCAACTTGATGACGGAAACCACTATGAAATTATAGATGGAGTGCTGTATATGACCCCTGCGCCTGGTACTTTTCACCAGAAAACGGTGTTAAAGATATCGCGTCAACTGCTTACACACATAGAAGACATCAAACTTGGACAGGTCTTTATCGCCCAATTGATGTTGAGCTAGCTCCAGACATGGTTGTGCAACCAGATGTACTCGTTGTATTGGAACATGGACAGGCAACCATTACCCCTTCGCGTATTCTCGGTGCACCAGATCTTGTTATTGAAGTTGTTTCACCTACAACCGCGTCCTATGATCAACATGAGAAACGTGATGCTTACGCACGTGCAGGTATTCCCGAATATTGGCTAGTCGATTCAGGAAAACAAACTGTCGAAATTCTCTTTCTGAATGATGGAGTATATCAATCCCAGGGAATCTTTTCGGGTGAACAACAACTTACCTCCCGCTTCATTCCCACAATTCGTGAGATAAAAGTTGCAACATTTTTCCAATAGGATGTTTTCTACTCAGCTAGCCAGCACGATGGGCTAGATTAATTTCTTTGTACATTCATCACCATGTAATCGTTCTGAGATACTTTACGCATCCCTGCACGTTCGTATAATGTGTGAACTCCAGTCGAATTCTTCGTATTAACGTCGAGCTGGACCTGACGAATACCACGACGGTGGTACTCACAGAAAGCTGTCAGCAGGAGATTGAGTGCAATTCCTCAGCTTCCTTCTAAAGAACCAAAACTACTATATCATTCATCGTAGCATACTGTTGCAAGAAGCGTCCTACTTACTGATTTGATTCAGTATGAAATGGACAAATGCTTTGTTTGAGGCAATGTTTCTTCTTCCTCACTCTGGTTGTCTCGCCTTCGAATTTCTTTACAGCTAAACTCGTCTATAGCCAGCTCCAGCGGCAGCACGGCAAATATCAATAGTGGCCTGGCGTCCAGCTCGCTCTGGATAGTGTTGTTCTACGGCCCGACGCAGAGAATTTACCGCTTCATTGCGTACGAGATTGATCGTACAGCCACCAAAGCCACCACCTAGCATACGCGCACCTAGCACACCTGGAACTGTACGGGCTATCTCGACCAGCGTGTCCAGTTCCATGCAACTGACCTGATATTCGTCACGTAAACCAGCATGGCCCTGCCACAAAATCGTGCCAACCTCCTCGATCTTGCCCTCTTCCAGGAGTTTGACCACCTGTAAGACACGTGCATCCTCCGCTATAATATAGCCTGCACGACGACGCAAAATCTCTGGAAGCTCTCCTTTGTAGCGCTCAAACTGTTGCGGTGTGATATCGCGCAAGGCTTTGATCTCACGCGCCTGTGCATTCTCCGGCTCATCGCGTACAATCAGCTCACGTAAGCGCTCCACGGCCTCTTCGCATTGCCGCCGCCGCTTGTTGTAGGCGGAGGAGGCAAGTTCGCGCCGGACACCGGTATCGATGACTGCGAGCGTGACGTCAGGCAGATCAAACGGCAAATAACGATACTCAAATGAGCGACAATCCAGCAAAATTGCCTGCTTTGGCCGCCCAAGGACAGAGGCTGCTTGATCGAGAATGCCACTACGCAACCCTGAGGCGATGTGCTCAGCACGCTGGCAAACTGCTGCTACTTGCATCGGCGTGAGTGTCGCACCCTCTGTACCGAGCATAAAGTCACCATCGGAGAAGAGTGCACAGGCTTGGGCCGTCGCAACTTCAACTGCGGCTGATGAGCTCATACCACCACCGAGAGGTACATCACCACTTATTATCGCGTCAAACCCCTGCAGCGCTATTCCCGAACGGCGCAGTTCAGCGACAACCCCCAGCACATAGCGTGCCCAGGAAGGAAGAGGCTCACGCTGTCGCTCAAACGTCTCTGGCAGACCATCTAAAGAGAACTCGGCATACTCATTAAAGTGTGTTGACCAGAGCCGTACAGTTGCATCTTTGCGTGTCCGTCCAGCAAACGCAGCCACACGGTCTACGGCAAGAGGTAAGACATAGCCATCGTTGTAATCGGTGTGTTCTCCGATCAGATTGACACGTCCAGGAGCCCACGCAGCTCCAAGTGGCGTTTTGTAAAGTGTTTCATCCGTGAACTTTTTTGGGAAAAGCGTCAGCGCCTCCTGTACAGGCGGTAACAACTGTGCTGTACTCATCGTAACCACTATACCTCTTTCTTTGCGATAGCCTCTCGTAACTCCTGCGCTTTCTGAACGGGATTCGAGTCATTTGTCCAGAGACCCCAGATCGACTCAGCCGATGCTGCATACTTGAGCTTTCCTGGTGCTCGACCTATCGCGAGAATTTCAATATGGAAGTGGAAGCGCTCGTCCGCGAGCTGGTGCAGACCAAGCAGATAGGGCATGGGAGCCATGGCACCATCAAATAAGGCATTGTAGCCACGAATTACCGTGAGCATAAGCGCTGCCAGATCATACAGTTCATCGTCATTCATCAGGCCAATATTGGCGACATGCCGCCGAGGATAGAGATGAGTCTCATAGGGATAGCGCACGAAAGGCGGCAAAAAGGCTTGCCACGTTGGTAGCTCAGCAACCTGGTACTCACTATTCGTCAACTCCTCACGCACGCGACAGAAGGGGCAGCCCTTCCCGGCCTCGTCATCCTGCCGCACGGTCTCGAACTCGCGCTCAAGCGTTGCGGGAACGACAGAGACGCCATATGCCTGACCATGCGGGTGAAACTGTGTCTGCCCGATAGCCGTTCCGCTATTTTCAAAGATCATCACCGTGGGATAACGTGAGGATAGATCCTGATAGAGGCTGCGCCAGAGCTGCGTTACGGCGAACACCTCGTCTACAGTCAACTGCGTGAAGGTCTTATTGTGGTCTCGATTATAAATGACTACATAGGCCTCACCCACTGGCGGTTTGAACGGTGGAAAGTCATTCGGGTGCAGCCAGACCTGCTCGTTCGGACCCACACGACCACTGGTGATATCGGCACAAAAGGGGCACTCTGTTGTCCCTTCACGTCGGTTCATGCGATGTGCAGCGTTCACCAGGTATTGCCGCAGGATAGGATTCCAGACTAAAGGTGTTGTTGTATCCATAAAGTTACTTATCCCTACCTATTAAAAACTACATATAAAGACTAATGATGAGCGTGAGAAGTTTGACTTCCCATAAGCACACAGCGCCCCTGTTGTGCTAAGCTCGTCAGCAATGTTCCCTTATCGAGTTCGCCTTGCGCATCCTTTTGAGAGAACAACCACTCCTGCCACGTCTCTCTATCAGTGAAGAGCGCCCACGCGACTGGAGCAACCTGTTTTCTCGTCGCTTGCATCAAGGCAAGCGCGTGCTGATAGCCAGGCTCCAGTTGGCTAAGCGGAGGTAAGCTTTCATCTACAAGAGCTTCAAATGTACGAATGCTACTCACTTCCCCCTGTACAACCTCGCAGATCACGCCCAGAATCAGTTTCTCGTGCTCCTCAACAGTCTCACCGGGTTCCTGTTCCGTCATTTGTTCCCCAACGCCGGACTCCTCTGTTTCCCAGACACCGAGAAGCAACGTGCAGTGCGAGGGTAAGTGATGCAGAAACGTCTCGATCTGCGTCTTGCTCCAGCCATGCCAGGTAAACTGTTCATCATTTTGCGCAAGCCCAAGTGCAGCTTCTACAATTGGTCGTGCTGGCTGCCAGAGTGCAGAGTCAGCATCAATAATAATCAGATCTTCTACAAACACACTCTCATCCTCAAAACCAATTTTGTCGGGGTCCTCTTCACCATATTTTAACCAGAGATAATCTGCCTTTCTTCACACACCATGTCATCAATAACAGCTTTGGGGTAGTATGCCTCCTTACGTCCAGGAGCAAAGACCTTTTCAATATCGAGCCTATAAAATGTTGATCGAGGTATTCTTAATAGCTTGCGCGGTGCTATAGAAACCTTCTGATGTCTTATTCGTTCTTCCCATAGATTTCTCCTACAATGTACAGTGTAGCCATTTTACAAAGTATAGCATATATGTGCAGTTTGGTATTGTTTGGACAATTCTTGTATCTGCCACCTAATCTGTTTACACAGCTAGGTACTAGAAGAGTTTAGTCATCGTTAACACAAATCTGGACTTTCAAGTAGGATGATACTTGCATGAGAGTCGGATGTTAAGCACGCTCACGAAGAAGGCGTATGACATGGGAGACCAGATGCAGACGATAGTCGATGGAACTGTACCACCAGTGACAAGAGACTTATCGCTTCCCGATCATGTTCATTTCGGACAGAAGACCATTACCAATGATAACGATGAATTTCTTGAAGCAATCGGCTACTGCATTGAGTCTTACTGTGAGGTAGAAAAGACGCCCAAGAGTGCACAGGATATCTTGCGCATGCTTCGTGAGATCATAGAGAGTAACAAAGAGGAATGCGATATCACGTATGCTGATTCACGTGCAAAGTAATTCTTCAAACGTAGTTTGATTGTAGAGTAAGAGCAATGCTAACGTATGAGTACAAGTGTACTGGGAACAAGCAGCAATACCAAGCTATTGATGAAGCTATCCGCATTGTGCAATTCATTCGTAACAAGTGTTTACACATGTGGATGGACGAACGCAATACCTCAAGGAATAACTTGCAATGCTTTTGTGCAGTGCTGGCCCAAGAGTACTCGTTTGCAGCACAGATCAATGCCCAAGCTTGGCAGGCGTCAGCAGATCGAGCTTGGGCTGCTATCTCCCGTTTCTATGAAAACTGTCGGAATAAGAAGCCTGGCAAGAAGGGCTACCCTACCTTCCAGCGAGATAACCGTTCCGTTGAGTATAAACAGACGGGCTGGAAGATGGAATCAAATGGCAAGCATATTACTTTCACCGACGGGTGTAGCATTGGGCGCTTACAACTGGTAGGCAATAAAGAACAACACATAGAAGAGTTCCCCATCAAACAGATCAAACGTGTGCGTCTCGTGCAGCGAGCTGATGGCTACTATTGTCAATTTGCCGTCGAAGCTGAACGGCGCATTGAGCATGTTCCAACTGGCAAACAAGCCGGTATTGATATGGGACTGAAGGAATTTCTAACCGATAGCGATGGGAACACTGTTGCTAATCCTCGTCATTTGAGGAAAGCAGAGAAGCGACTGAAGAAGCTGCACAGACAGCCTTCCCGCAAACAAAAGAAGTCTGCTAACAGGAAGAAAGCCAGGAAGTCCCTGGCAAAGGCGTATCTCTCCCGGTTGCAGGCTGGTACTTGATCGTGACCACAACGCAGCTCTCAACATTCTTGCAAAGGCATTAGACCGTACCGAAACAGGTACTCCACAGAGAGTGCACAACGCTTCTGGACAGGCACCCGCTACTCGTTCTCGTCGCAAGACCAGAGCGGGCAAGGTGGCTGGATGAAAGAAGAATCTCCCCGCTTTTAGTGGGGAGAATGTCAGAATATAAGACACGGACATGTTATAATTTTAGCAAGTGCATAGAGCAATACACTAGCTGGAGGCTCGATGAATACATCTATTCTTTCCCTTTGTCTGGGCGTCATTGGCCTTTGCGGAACATGTATTTTCTTGTTCCTGGCTGCACTTCTCTTCTGGCGTAATCGAGCATACTCACCAGGAAGTTTCCGCTGGCACATGCGCAATCAGTCGCTTAAACATCTCTCCGCACTCGCAAGCCTCTTTTTCCTAGCGATGGCAGCAAGCTATGGTATTCTATTGGAGGCCTGGGCGCTGCTTTACCTGCTCATTGGCCTTAAAGCTGGCACATGGTGGCTACGCATCACCATTGCACAACGAGTTTAGACGACTAATAGATCTTCCTGAACACACGGTTAAAACCAACATTCCCTCCTCTTTCTCTACCAGTCCTTGAAGCGTGTTGCTATAGCAAACGTATTACAATAAAGAGTATCTATGTAAATCTCTGCATTTCCAGAAAACCCTTATGTAGCCACAGGCAAATGCTTATCTACCAGGCAGTAGAGCGGATTTCAATAGAGAAGTTTGACAGGGAAGCATTCTGATGATAAATGAGCATCAAGACAAAATTGGTAAACAAGTAGGAAACTACCGCCTGCTTCGTCTCCTGGGACAGGGAGGCTTTGCCGAAGTGTATCTGGGTGAGCACATCTACCTCTCGACTCAGGCTGCAATCAAAATTCTGCATACATATCTCGATCAGGAAGGCGTTGAGCTCTTCCGTAAAGAGGCGCAAATCATCGCGCATCTCGTACATCCGCATATTGTTCGTGTGCTAGACTTCGATGTTGAAGAGGGAGTGCCTTTCCTTGTGATGGATTATGCACGGAATGGTACACTGCGACAGCGTTATCCTAAAGGAAGCATCGTTCCCCCGCAAAGTGTCATCTCCTACACACAGCAAATAGCCAGCGCATTGCAATATGCACATGATCATCGCCTGGTTCACCGTGATATCAAACCAGAAAATATTCTGCTCGATCAGAACGACCAGATTTTGCTCAGCGACTTTGGTATTGCCCTCTTACAAAGTTCCCTTTCACAAAGCACGGATAAAGCTGTCACTGGTACGATGGCGTATATGGCACCTGAACAGATTCAAGGGAAGCCACGCCCGGCAAGCGATCAATATGCGTTAGCAGCGGTTGTGTACGAGTGGATCAGTGGCGAACGGCCATTCACCGGTTCTTATATTGAGATTATGACGCAACATCTCACCACGGAACCACCAGCGCTAGCCGCACGTGGCATAGCAGCACCGGAAGCAGTCGAGAAAGTTCTGGACAAAGCGCTCGCAAAAGATCCAGCGCAACGCTTCGCACGCGTGCAAGATTTTGCAGATGCGCTCAGCAAAGCATATGGAGGAAGTGATCCAACACTCGTACTAGCTTCGCGCAAACGCACAACGCCTCAAACTCCATCGCAACCTCAGCCAACGATAAGAGCAGAGTCTATTATTCCACCTAAGCAGACATCGTTTGTACAGGAAGACGTTGAAGTCTTGCACACTCCGTCAACACGACAAATGCCGTTTCACACTGAGCCTGTAGTTCACTCACCACCGTTTACATCTCCTCCACCAGCCTTCCAGCCTCCTATCGAGCCGACAAGAAGGGCTGAGAGGACTCCGCGCACCTTTTTCGCCACACTACAGCGTACAGTTGTCCTTATCGGCGGACTTATACTCCTTGGCATTGTTGCGCTTTGTGGTGGTGGTTATGCGATTGTGCACTCACTTACAGCATCTAACACAACGCTTGTGGATGCCAACGGAGCTGTCACCAAAGCCAATGACTTTCTCTCCAACCTTGAGCAGCAAAACTACAACAGAGCCTATACAGCGTTGAACACGAGCAAGCTTCAAGAGTCAATGAATGATTTTCGAAACAAGGCAACCGGTGAGGATAGATGTTATGGCTCAATATCAGGCTACACCCGCGACACTAACGCTCCTGGCTCCTCAAATAATAGCTTAAAGTACACCTACCACCTGACGAGAAGTAAGATGACAAAGCCGTATGATCTCTACCTTACTCTCCAACCCGATAGCAACGGCAACTGGCAGATAGTAGCCTACGACAGCAATGTCGATAGTGTACAGAAATCATGTTCGCCATAGTTTGCAGGTGTCTTGTCGATCTCTCGATCAACAGTGTATCGATGCCAATCAGCCGTTATCAATAACTTGACAGATCAAGCAGGTGCCCAGCATTCCCAGCCATCGGGCCGGTTATAGTTCACAAGGCGATAGATGGCATTGCTTGTTCCGTATTTTATATTGCAGGCATCAGCAACCCTTATACCACCTGGTAGCAAGTTTTTCTCTGTTGATTTTGGCTGGCATTTCCAATCGTATGCAGTTGTACGTTCACCAGCATCTACATTATTATACAAACCAGTATACTTTGAATCCTTCTTACATTCTTTGTCGAAGTCATCACTACTACCACCAATAGGTCCAAGCTTCTTGAGATTTTTGTAGCACTGCAAACTGGTTGGGTCGAAGTAGTTCGCAAGAAAATCTGTCACCTGCTGATTACCACTCCCTTCGCTATCTGATACCGGGTACTGGGACTCACACACTTGTTGTCCTGAAAAATTATCTAAACGTTCTCTATTCAAAGTAAAACATGTAATATTAATATCATCAGCATTTCGATCTTCCTCACTAGCAAGTGTTCCATAGCTGTAAAGCTGTCTCTGACAAAATGCATCGATATTAGCTACGCCAAGAAGATTTGGCATGGTCTGGGGTAGGCTCTGTGGTGGAGGATTTCCAATAGGTGTTGAGGTATCGTCACTGGAAATCTGAAGAGTTGCACCAACCGTTGTTTGCTTGCCTGCAATATCTTTGTCTGAACCAGTGCCGTTGTTATGCCCAATGTAGTAGAGAGCATTTGGCCGATCCGTCACAGTAACACGACGAATCGTCACTAAACTTGAAAAATTATTATCTGTATTCTTCACTACTGAAATACCTCCACCGCTCACATGAGCAGTATTCTTATCAATAGATGAGTCAGTGATGAATACAATACTTCCTTGGACAGCAACGCCCCCACCATAATCAGACACATTGTCAGAAATTTCAGTACCAGAAATTATACTCAGGGAACCATTCACTATAGTAACACCACCACCAGAACTATCGTTCGCAGTATTTGAGGATACTTTGCTTTGTGATAATGTTACAATTCCCCCCTGACTATAAAGGCCTCCACCATTATTGTCTGCAATATTTTTTCTAATAGTACTACGATTGATGTTCACAATGCCAAAGAGATTATAAATTCCTCCACCACTCCCACTTGCGATGTTTGATTCGATAATACCATTATTTATATTTAAATGAGCTTGAGCACCAAATTGACCTTTATTTGTAACAGCACCTCCATCTCCATATGTTTCATTTCCATGCAACTCACAATTATTAAGGGTAAGTGTACCTTCATTCATAAGTAACGAATTTTTATGCGGGTAACTATCAACAAATGCTATATTTTCAAAGGTAACATTACCATTTGATCGAATATAAACACTTCTACCCTTCTTATTACTACCAGGTTTATCAGTACTAATTTGTATCTTATTGTTTATAGGGCCAAGTATTGTAATTTTTTTATCAATGCTCAGATCGCTGCTCGTTAAATGGATTGTCTTGCCCCATAATTGCGGGGCGAAGGTAAGAGTTGCACCCGAATTACTATGGGAACTCACCTGACGGAGTGAGCCTGGTCCATCATCACTTAGAGAAGTTATAACGGTAGGGTCAGTCTGTGAAGGGGAAAATATGAAACGAACAGGTGTATAGGCAATAATAATAGATGACAGGAAACATACTATGATGATCAAAGAAAATATGGAAACAATAGTGTCTATGCGCTGCCGACGACGATACTTCTTACTCTGTCGGTAAAATGCCTCCTCTAATTGATCCAGGTTTTTCTGTCGATTGTGCTCTTGCAGTTGTTTGAGTTCAGCTGTGCTTAAAAGCAATTTCTGTTTCTTTTTCAGGTTTTCCTCTTTGCGCCAATCCGCAATTCTTGTACGAAGACGCTGTCTCAAGAAAATGTCCTCACGATTCGACTCAATCCAACTATAAAAGCGCTTCCAGGCAGTGATGAGTGCTTCATGGCTAATCTCATAGGTACTATCCACAGCATTTTGTCGAACTGTACTTTTGACAGTGAGTAGACGTGCTTTGGTAAAGGCTTCGATAGTTTCTCGACGTAGATCATGTTGTGGCTTATCCAGTTGTAACTCTTTCTGTGTCACACGTCGCCGGACAATTTCTTCGCCACCTTCAAAGTGAGCCACATCGTTCAACGGTTCTCTTATATGAATGAAATACCGTGTAAAGAGTTCTTCAGCACATTTACGATGTTCTTCTGTTGATAGATTGCTATACGTTGCTTCAGCATGCTTATTAATAGCACCTTCCAATCCACCGATATCGTTATAATGCTGTGTTGTTAGATGGCGCTCCTTGCGGCCTCGCTCGAATAATTTTTCTAGTGTAAATTGAAGGAGTGGCAAAGCCTCTGGCCGTTCGCGCATATCGTTCACCAAATCTCCAACAAGATCAGGCTCAAAAGTAACCCCGACATGAGGCAAATGAGCGGGTTTTTCAATAACGGCGCGAATCTCCTTCTGTTCCATTGGTGGAATATCCACCTGATGATCCTTCATAAGATTGAAGATTTGAGGGTATTTGAGCACTTGATCATAGAAGTCGGCCCGTAGAGTTACTATAATCAAGATACGAGTGTATGGTTCTGTTGCAGTGGCAGAAAGCAAATTCATAAAGTGCTCACGTTGCTCTGACTTAACAGATGGAGCAAATAGCTCCTCAAACTGATCAATAACGAGGACAACTCGTTCTTCAGAATCTGTAGAAATCCTTTGCAGCAGTTCATGAAGACCACGAGATGGAGAGCTGTTCAATTCTTTGAGTATTGACTCATGTGCATATCCTTCAAGGGGTGAAAGACCTACATCTCTCTTGTTTAAAAAACTCAGGTTGAGAGTATGAGCAAGTGAGTGAACCGGTTGCTCACCAGGTACAACTGGTTCCAGAAAAAACCATCTTTTGATCTCTGGGATATACTGATTCTTTTGCAAAGCCGGCAGGAGTCCTGCCATGACAGCACTTGATTTGCCTGAGCCACTAGCACCAAGAATGAGCATGCAACGAGAAGACTGACTCTGTTTGCTCTCTCCTTCCAGAATACCTTCAATCCTCTTTACCATCTCATGCACTAATTGTTCACGCCCAAAAAAGTCCTGGGCGTCTTCATATTGAAAGGCATGCAGCCCTTTATACGGATTATGCAGCATAGTAGAATCAGAGGGGAATGGGGAAACTTCAATATGTGGTTGAGTTGTTGATGCTGTGATCCGTGATGAAGATCGTTTGATCCATAGAGACAGTGGAGACAGAAGATGAAGTATCTTTTCCACTAAAGCTTTATTTCCAGTAGTAGCCATCTGTATCACCTCAGGTACATCAGAATGAGTGCGTTTCTTTTCTAAAAATTCCAACAGCTCTTGAAATTTCGCTATATACCTTTCTCCACGCATATCTATGCCTTGTATTCTTGAGTACCCCATAATTAATACGTCTGCCCACTTTGTATTTCCTTCAATCCATAGTGGTAGAATTGGACGATCATACAAACTGGCAATGTCAAGCTCATTAGCAACGTTTGGAGAAGTTCGAGAATTAGTAGAAACCAGGTAAAGAACTATGTCTGATTGCTTAATTGCTGATCGGATAGTGTTATCCCATCTGGTTGTTGGCTTAATATTGTCCTGGTCCAGCCAGACATGAAAGTTTCTCCGCTCCAGGTCTTCTTTCAGCTTCTTGGCAATGTAGAAATCAAGCCTCGCATATGAGATAAATAAGTTCAGCACTGTTCTACTCTGATTCATACAAAACTTCCTCGTACCTGAAAATAGGTTTCTACGCTGAATTGAGAACGAGGGATAGTCGTTGTTTTATGTGCCTGCCACCACATTGTCAGGCAACTCTCTATTCTCTATTCTTTATTCTCTATAGAAAGACGTTGCTGAGACATCTTTATTAAATTACTCTACTCTTGCAAAATTTCTTGATAGAAGTTAGATAGAGCAAATACACAAGACAATCTAAATGCAGCAGTTCTCAATCTTATTTTGAGCATCCTCTAACAACCACTTCAGAGCAGCTCTAGCTGATGATATCTCCCTGGACATGCACCCAACCATCCTGACAGCGCAATGTGTACTCACTTCTCACCCCCAACTCATCGGGAGCAGCAACTGCATCACCTGTTCTTTGGCTATAAGAAATAGCGTTCTGGATGATGTAGCGTTGACGGTCTATAAGCGCGATGATCGGATATTCCCAAACGTGTGCTCCACGGATAAAGTTATAGAGGGAACGAGCTTGCCATTGCTCTGGTCTCACTACAAGGTCTTCTGACGTGGGGAATGAATGGTAGCTGCTTTGCGCTTCGTCCTGTGGGATGGGTTGCGCTGTGCCTTGATACAGCTTCCAGACGCTTTGTACCAGTAAGCTTGCGCCGAGTTGGGCACACTGCGTTTCCAGAGCAGCGTATGATATGCCCTCTGGAACTGCAAGCATTTCCTGGGCGATGATATCTCCGCTATCCATTTTTTCGCTCAGCAGATGAATGGTGACGCCTGTTTGCTGCTGGCCCTCGCGGAAGGTCCAGAAAAGCGGGACCGGGCCACGATTTGCGGGGAGTAATGAGGGATGGACGTTCAGGCAGCCGAGCCGTGGCAGTTCACGGATAATACGAGGAATGTGCCGGGAGAAGCAGGAGACACAGAGCAGGTCGGGCTGATAGGTGCTTAGCGCCTGAACTACTTCAGGACGTGAGAGATTGCTAACTTCCCAGACGGGAAGCTCGCGTTGCCAGGCAAGCTGTAAAAGGTCTGGGGAGGATGCGAAGAGGGGAAGCATTGATCGTTGCACACGAGGAGCTACGCGACGTTGTAATACAGGCTGCACTTGCCCATCAAGATTATGGGGTGATGAAAGAATTACTGCACGTACGTCAATTTTCGCATTCAGCAGAGCGTGGAGAGAGGGAGATGAGAAGGCATTTTGCATGCCGAAAAATAGGACACGAGGTGGTCGTTGGCTATTGTCTCGTTGCATGGGATCTCTATCACCGATCTGTTCTATTGTTTCTGTATGAGTAGAAGGCATTGATAACGTGCAAGATATCGTCAGACATAGTACAATGTTGATACTCTCTTGCAAGTAGGAACATAGAATACTACCACATCAGGACGTAATCGGGACGCTTACAAGGGGAATAGTAGCCTTAAGCTCAAAGTTTGGAGAATGCATATGGCACGTATGGTTTATTGTGTGAAACTTCGACGCGAGCTGCCGGGGTTAGAGAAGCCGCCCTTTCCCGGCAAGCTGGGCGAACGTATATATGAACATGTCTCAAAGCAGGCATATGCTATGTGGCCAGCGCAGCAGACGTTGATTATCAACCACTATGGGTTGAATATGGGTGATCCAGAAGCGCGTAAGATTTTGCGCGAACAGATGGAAGAGTTTTTCTTTGGTGCTGATGCGGCGATGCCCGAAGGGTGGACACCGCAGACGGCTGGAGTTGGAAGTGCGCCCAGTCGCAAGGGAGGTGGCGCTCCGCGCAGGAAATGAGAAATCCCGGTGATATACTGCTCATCTCCTGTTATGAACTTGGACACCAGCCCTTTTCATTGGCGTCGCTCTCGGCCTTTCTTCAGCAGGCGGGTTATGCTCCGCGTTGTGTTGACACGGCGGTTGAGACGCTTGCCGACGAAACGATTCAGCATGCTCGCTTTGTTGCCATCTCTGTGCCTATGCATACAGCGCTACGACTGGGCGAACAGATTGCGCGCCGCATACGTACCATTAACCCTCAGACGCATATCTGCTTCTACGGCCTCTATGCCTCGCTCAATGCAGCTTCGCTGTTACGGGATTGCATCGACTCGGCCATCGGCGGTGAGTACGAGGTACCGCTCCTTCAGCTTGTCAGGGCGCTTGAAAACAATGATCCCAGTCCGATTCCTGGTGTACAGACGCGCACGGCTACGAGTGGTCCGTGGCTGCAACGCACGCCTTTTCTCGTGCCGGAGCGCAGGCATCTTCCGGCGCTAGAGCGCTATGCACGATTGCAATGGCACGATGAGTTGCGTATCGTCGGCTATACGGAGACGACGCGGGGCTGCAAGCATACCTGTCGGCACTGCCCGGTCACACCAATCTACGCGGGTCGCTTTTTCGCCTTACCGGTCGAGATTGTTCTGGCTGATATTCGCGCTCAGGTTGAGCAGGGGGCACGCCACATCACATTCGGCGATCCCGATTTCTGGAACGGTCCGACCCATGCGTTGCGTATCGTACGAGCGATGCATCAAGAGTTCCCTGATGTGACGTTTGATGCGACGATCAAGATCGAGCACCTGCTACACCATCAACATCTGTTAGCAGAGATGAGAGAACTGGGTTGCCTCTTTATCGTTTCTGCTGTTGAATCGCTGAACGACGACGTTTTGCGCCACCTGGACAAGGGGCATAGCGCAGCCGATGTTGCCAGAGCCTTCGATATTCTAGAGCAGACCGGGATTGTGCTACGTCCCTCGCTGCTTCCCTTTACACCGTGGGAAACGTTAGAGAGTTATCTGGCCTTGCTCAGCTTCTTTGAGGAGCGCCATGCTATAGAGCAACTTGATCTAGTGCATCTTTCAATCCGGCTTTTAATTCCACCTGGCTCTGCTCATTTGAATGATCACGAGGCAGCAAGCTGGATTGGTGAACTTGATGAAGAGGCTTACACACATCGCTGGCAACACCCCGATCCGCGTATGGACGAATTGCAACGGCAAATTGCGGTGCTGGTTGAACAGGCGGAACAGAATAAAGCTGACTCAATGCTCACCTTCTTCCAGGTTCAGGCCTTAGTGCTTGCACAACAGGGGAAACGGCTCTCGGTCTTTCGCTCGCTGCGTCAGTATGGAACGCCCAGAGTTTTGCCGCACCTCACTGAATCGTGGTTCTGCTGAGCAGAGCCTACTACGGACCAGTTGGTCCCATAGTTTCTTCTCTACACTGGGCAGGTAAAGTGTCCAGCTTTTCACTCAAATACATATCAAAGATAGAGACAGGGGAGAGAAATGTCGCAAGAATTAAGCTCAAGCGCGCAAAAAGTGCAGAACCTGCTGGCTGCTCGTGGCCTCTCCAGCCGGGTCGTTGAATTACCCGACTCGACGCGAACCGCAAAAGAGGCAGCTCAGGCGATTGGCTGTCAGGTTGCCCAGATCGTCAAATCGCTTGTCTTTCGCGGAAAGCAATCCTCCAGGCCACTACTTGTTGTTGCGAGCGGGGTAAATCGTGTGAATGAGCAGCGTTTAGGTGAGTTAGCAGGCGAGACCATTGAAAAGGCAGACGCAAACTTTGTGCGGCAACATACCGGGTTTGCCGTTGGTGGAGTGGCTCCGATTGTAGCAAGCGAGCAGCTAGAAACCTTTATCGACGAGGATCTGCTCAAGTATGACACGATCTGGGCTGCTGCGGGAACGCCACACGCTGTCTTTCAGCTAACAGCGGCCGAGTTGCAGGCATTGACTGGCGGGAAAACGGTCTCGATCAAATAATATTTGCTACAATAGGAATTGTTCTTTACTCACGAAGATTCAACAGAAGAAATGAGAGTGTTTTGATGGACCCTGCAAGCAAAAAGCAAGCATTGCGAATGTTTACATATGGCCTCTATATCGTTCTATGCGCAGAAGGGGGAGAAGTCAATGGCTTCACCGCTAACTGGCTGGGGCAGGTCTCGTTTGAGCCGCCCCTGCTCGCCGTCTCAGTCGAGAATACGGCGAAGTCGCTGCCGATGATTCAACGTAGCCGCAAATTCACGGTCAATGTGCTACGCGACGATCAGCGTGAATTAGCTGGCACGCTGGGGAGATCGGGGTTAAAGTATCCTGAGAAGATGGCAAGCATCGACTATACAGTGCAAGATGGGGTGTATCCGGTGCTCTCTTCAGGGCTGGCGTGGGTTGCCTGCGAGGTACGGCAGCAGGTCGAGGCTGGTGATTCAACGCTGTTTGTTGCTGAAGTTGTTGATGCTGGCGTTCTGGCACAAGGGCAACCATTGACGATGGCTGAAGCAGGCTTCCGGCATGCGGGCTAAGAAGGAGAGCTAGCAATGCAGCAGCAAAACGAGAGCCAGGAGTTCGCGAGGGAGCAGAGCATGTGCGAGTTTTGCACATTGGATTCCATCACGGACTATGTGCTGAAGGAGACGCCTTCCTTTCGCATCGTCGCCGACCACGCTCCACTACTCCAAGGGCATACGCTGATCATTCCTCGCCAGCACTACGCGTGTTACGGTGCAGTTCCAGCAGAGCTGGATGCCGAACTTATCGCACTGAAAGACGAGATGCGCCGGTTCTTTTCTCAATTCTATGATACGGCGGTCTTCTGGGAACATGGCGTCTTTCGGCAAACAGTTTTTCACGCCCACCTGCATTGCTTCCCGATTGGCGATGCAGAGTACCCGTTGAGTGAGACACCGCATAGCTCTCTCATCTCTGGTCAGGACAATATTCGCGCCTGGTACCGCACACAGGGGCATTATTTCTACCTGGAAGATAGCCAGCGGACGCTGCTGTTCTCGCCAGAGATGGAGGATTATCTTTATATTATCCAGCACGTCCTTGCCCCCAGAGTAATCGCACGTACACACAATACAAGCTGGCGGTCGTCCGAGCAGAGGCAGATAGAGGGTAAACCACTCATCGCAGCACTACAGGCGAAATGGAAGTTCTTTCAACAGCAGAGAGAGGGCGAAATCTCAGCTTGAAGTATCAATGAGGAGATTACGGACCCAAAAAGTGACAATGGAGCACGAGAAACGAGCACATTGGTATGTATTTCGCTGGGACAATTTAAGAGCGGATAGTTATTTTATGTACATTTTTTAGGAGAGGAGAGAGAATCGATGGAGATTCGCAAAGTTGGCGTTGTTGGGTGTGGTTTGATGGGGGGAGGGATTGCCCAAACGTGTGCGCAGTCGGGATACATGACGGTTGTACGTGAGGTCAACCAGGAATTGCTCGATAAAGGGATGGCACGGATCGCGGACGCGTGGAGGGCGATGGAGCGCAAAGGCAAGCTTACTGGCAACCAGGTAGAAGAGTGTACAGGTCGGCTACACGGCACACTCGCTCTCGATGATTTCGCAGAATGTGACCTGGTGATCGAAGCAGTGATCGAGAACATGGAGGAGAAGCTCCGTCTCTATCCAGCACTGGACCGTATTTTAAAGCCGGATGCCTTGCTACTCAGCAACACCTCCTCGCTCAACATAACGCAGATGGGGGCGGTTACCAAGCGCCAGAACAAAGTGGCAGGGTTGCACTTCTTCAATCCTGCCCCCGTGATGAAACTTGTCGAGATCGTGAAGACCATCTCGACGTCGGACGAGACAGTAGAGACGGTGCGGCAGTTCGCACTCTCGCTGGGCAAGACCCCGGTTCTGGCAAAGGATACAGCAGGCTTTATCGTTAACTTTCTGCTCATCCCCTACCTGCTCTCTGCAATCCGCATGCTAGAAGACGGACGGGCCAGCCGCGACGACATCGACACCGCAATGAAGCTTGGTTGTGGATACCCTATGGGACCCTTCACCCTGCTCGACTACGTCGGACTTGACACAACATTGTGGGCAGCCGAGGCGATCTACGACGAGTACAAGGACCCGCTCTACGCTCCACCACCGCTACTACGCCGCATGGTGCTTTCGGGGATGTATGGAAAGAAAAGTGGACGAGGCTTTTACGAGTATTAATGCCTGATAAAGTCTACCAGAGCAACATGTTTTATCACTCTGGTAGGCTTTTTAGTTGATACCAATGGGGATGGTGGAGCGGCGCAAACAACTGACGCGATAGATGAATTTTGATGAATTATTGCGTATATTTCGAGAAGGCACGAGATGCATGTACATGGTGATGAACAGGCGATGAATTGCGGCGGACACGATAGAATCGGAACCCTATTTCACGGGGAATGAATTGCAAATGGGTACCTGGAATATTTCAGGAAAGAACATACGTCAGTTTCTCATAAAGGCGTTCAAGCGAGTGAGGAGAGCCTACTCGTGAGAGCATCAAAAATAGAAGTAGAGAATCAACTTGCTCACTTTGTTCGGCTCTGTGTGGAAAGTACTTCCAGTCGTTGTTGTAAAGCAGCGAAGCAACGGCAATCGGGATCATCACACAGAAGTGCAGCTGGATTGGCAAGGATCAGACGTTCAGCCCCTGCAAGCACCTCCTGGATAGGGATGAGTCGTGCTCTGCAAGAGCCGATCATGACTTCCTGAGTGGCTGAGCGAAGTACAGGCTCAATGTCATCAAACTGATGGCTCTGACCAGGGATATTGGTCAGTTCCATCCAGACCTGATTAGCGACTTTGGCATAGCGGTAGAAGCGAGAACGCCCCAGATACTGCTCGGCAAGGTGAATGACAGTATTGGAGGTATGAGTGACACCCAACAAGAGCACATCACCTTGTTGCTCCGCCAATGCTTCAAGCGGTCCAAGGGGCCAGTCAATTCGTTGTGCTCCAATCAAGTGCCGAGCAGAGGGACCAAGAGCAATGTAGGACAAAAGAGGATGGAGACTGCGAAGGTGGGGAAAGAAGCGCTGCATAGTCTCAGGAATGATGCCCAGTTCTTTGTCTATCGGCAGATTGCTTGAGAAGGGCACTGCACGACTGACAGCTTCGGCAAAGGCTTGCCACGTTGAAGCCATCCTCACAGCATTCCAGGGACGTAAGAGTCCTGGTGGAGCGGGAATGCCCGTCAAATCCCAGGTACCGGCAGGCAAAAGAAACGTTGCTCCAGTCGAGAGGAGAGCCTGACAAACAGTGTAAGCACCTCCCTCAACATGCCCAAAGGAGCGTAACGAGGAATGGACTATGGCTACCGAAGAGCTGTTCAAACCAAGTGCTCTCAGCCCGTGCACAATGTCAGATTTAACCACCATCGGTATATACCTCTCACATCAGTTACTTTTGTATGGGGCAACCAAACTCTGTTGGTGGCAGAACCGGCAGTATTTCGAGATGTGTATGCTCAGGTTTGCTAAAAAAACCCATAATTCTAACTACATGGTGACGATGTGTGCTGTCTGGCAATGCGTTAGACGGAATCCTATGTTGTTTGTAAGCTCTGTCAGTGTTGCAACCTGGGGGAGATCTTCTTTCCGATGAAACAACCTGCCCACTCCAGAGCAGCAGGGAATTCCAGTTTCGCCACAGAGAGACAGTACGCAGAGGAGTCTTTGACATAGGTTCCCTTAGAGTCTGAAAATTGTTACAGAGGACAAGAGACTTCACATACAAAAAAAGATATGCTATAAATATCGTATGTTTGCAATACTTTATTTCATGGAGATTTGGAAAGGGAAAGATTATGGCAATAGAGCAACCATCTTCAGATGATGAACAGTGGTCGTTTCTCGAAGAACAGTTCACGAAGAAGGGTCTCGTTGTAGGGAAGGTTATTGAGGCAGATGAGAAGTGCTTAGTTGTGAATGTGAAGGGTGTACAGGGAATTGTTCAGCCATGGCCTTTTGCTTTTATGTGGGCACAAGCCAATGAAATTGATCCACAACAGGACAAACGAACTCAATTGATCGCCGCCGCTATTCACCAGATTCAGGGGCAGGAAATCCTATTACAAATTGCTGAGATTGATAAAGTCCACAAACATCTTGTACTCAATAAGCCAACTATCTCAGCAGGAGAGAGACAGAGGCAGCAACGTCTGCATCAGGAACAGTTGCAAACGGTACAGATTGGAGAGATCCGCCAAGGAGTGATTACAAACCTCCTGGAAAACGGAGGGGTGCAGGTGGATCTGGATGGTTTACAGGGATGGATTCCTCGTACAAAACTCTCCACGCTCACTGCACGTTACACCTCGACTGACTTACACCTTCAGGGGCGTATTGAGGTCGTGATTGCACATAAAACAGAGACAAACGTTATCTGCTCGTTACAACGTCTTCTTTCGTGAAAGGGGAGCTTCTCGATAATCGAAGTCACGCCGTGTATCCAACACTGTTAGGTAGGGGCAAAGTTCTCAAGAAGTTGAGCTGAGAACCAGGAACGAGACAAGCGCGTTCCCTATACGCCGATCGTCTCTGCTTTTTTCGATATTTTTGTGCATAGATTGTATTGGGTCTTGCACGTTAAACCATGTGTCCATCGACATCCCCTACTTATACAGATATACTGTATAAAAAGGAGACCTCAACGTTGACTGCTACACCTGCACAACCTCCTATCTTGCTTATTATTTCGGGTCTATCTGCGACAGGGAAGACGACGCTGGCGAAGCGTATTGCCGCACACTTTTCATTGCCACTCGTAAGCAAAGACATAATAAAGGAGACACTGTGTGATGCATTGGGATGTACTGAACTCGTAGAATCTCAGCGCATTGGATATGCAAGTATTGTCCTGATGTATCGTTTTGCTGAAAGCGTTTTGCGAGCAGGCAAGCCCTGCCTGATCGAAAGCTTCTTTCGTCCTGATCTTGCTGTGCCAGATATTCTTGAGTTGCAGCAACATTGTGCGTTTCTTCCTGTGCAGATACATTGTCGAGCTGAAATGTCAGTTCTCATTGGGCGTCGGAAGAAGCGCCTGGAGTCAGGTGAGCGACATCCAGGCCATATGGATCATGTGAGGCAACTGATCCCTGTCCAACCAGAAGAATATTTTGAGCCGCTTCCAATCGGCGGGCATGTGTTTGACCTCGATACAACAGATTTTGAGAAAATCGACTACGAGCAACTTTTTTCGTGGATAGACCATTCTTTCGTAAAAGGGTCAACCTAGCGCACTTTCTCTTCTCTTTCAGATGTAAACCAGAAGAAGGGGCTAATTATGCGTAGACGTTTGAACATTCCCAGTTCATCTGGATGCTCGAAACGTACTTCAACATCTTCATCGTCTGCGCGATAGAAGTTTGTGTCGTTCATAGGTATCAGCATACAAGAGATTGTATCCTGGTGAAGGTACAATTGCTGTCCTTCTTCTCGCACCTCTTGTGTTCCAAATATACTACTATACGTTCCAACAGCTTTACGAAACACAGCAGAATCGACTGTATTGGCTTTGTGTATAGGTGCTGGATGGCCTAGCATAAGATCACTTATTTTATGGGCAAGTCCTTTTGTATCAAAATGATCGTCATTAGAGAGAACTATAACTGTTACCTCATCGTCGAGGAAACGAGCAAAGAAGGCAGAGAAGCCTGGCGCACCACCCCCATGACAAAGCACGGCATGATGGCGATAGTGCCCTAAAACCCAGCCAAGACCATAGTTTTCTTTGGCCCTTTGGACGATTTATTTATTGACGAAATAGAGTATACTGGGATTAGAAGAGAGAAATGATTTCTCTTTCCACTCCCCTACTACCTTAGCCAGGAAGAGATACCCTACGGAGAGTTGCATGCCACACATTCCAGATATTCCACAAAATGCCGCGCTTATTTTGATTGATATGCAGAAAGGTTTCGACGATTTTTTCTGGGGAAGGCGCAACAATCCAGAGGCCGAGACGAATGCAGCTCGATTGTTGTAAGCATGGAGGCAGACTGAGCGACCGCTCTTTCATATTCAGCATCTCTCGCGACTGCCACACTCGCCGCTGCATCCTGCTGCTCCTGGCTGCGCGATTAAAGAGCTTGTTGCGCCTCAAGAGGGGGAGCCGGTGCTTCAGAAGCAGGTGAATAGCTCGTTTATCGGGACAGACCTGGAAGAACGGCTCAGACGTGCAGGTATTTCAACGCTGGTTATTGCAGGGCTGACAACGAATCATTGTGTGGAGACGACGACGCGGATGGCGGGGAATCTTGGCTTTGAGACGTACCTTGTGTCGGATGCGACGGCGACGTTTGATCGCAGAGGGCCGGATGGGGTGCTGCATACGGCAGAGGAGATTCAGGCGATGACGCTGACGAATTTGCATGAGGAGTTCGCGACGATTGTGATGACGGAGGATGTGCTGCGCGGTGTTGTTCGATAAAGGAGATGAAGATGCAACTGGAAGAGATCTCGATTGTCGAACTGCAGGAGGCGATGTCGGGGGGTGAGGTGACGGCTCGTCAGCTTACAGAGATATATATCGAACGGATCAAGATGCTGGATCAGAGTGGCCCAATGCTGCGCTCTGTGTTGGAGATTAATCCTGACGCGCTGGCTATTGCTGATGAGCTGGATCGAGAACGTGCAAGCAGAGGGTCACGTGGTCCACTTCATGGTATTCCTATACTGCTCAAGGATAATATTGCCACGGCAGACCAGATGCAGACTACAGCAGGTTCGCTGGCTCTATTCGGTTCACAGGTACCACGTGATGCATTTGTGGCGGAGCGCTTACGTGGGGCAGGTGCGGTTCTGTTGGGCAAGACTAATATGAGTGAGTGGGCTAATTTTCGCTCAACGGCTTCTTCCAGTGGGTGGAGCGCACGGGGTGGACAGGCACGCAATCCCTATGTACTGGATCGCACACCCTGTGGCTCCAGTTCCGGTTCGGGTAGCGCTATCGCAGCGAATCTTGCAGCGGCATCCGTTGGGACAGAGACAGATGGTTCTATTGTCTGTCCTGCCTCCATCAATGGCGTTGTGGGGATCAAACCGACGGTTGGACTTACCAGTCGATCTGGTGTTATCCCCATCTCACACAGCCAGGATACAGTTGGTCCCCTTGGACGCAGCGTTGCTGATGCTGCCGCAGTGCTCAGTGCGCTGACAGGTGTTGATTCTCGTGACTCCGCAACGCTGTCTAGTAAGGGGCATGTTGGCATTGACTATACGAAGTTTTTAGATGGAGACGGCCTGCGTGGGGCACGGATTGGTGTCTGTCGAGAAGTGTATTTCGGTTATAGTGCGAAGACTGACGAGATTATTGAGCGCGCAATCTCTCGTTTAGCAGAGTTGGGAGCGATTATTGTTGATCCTGCGAATATTCCTACAGCTTCGGCAATGGAGCAGTCAGAATCAGAGATGACGGTGTTGTTGCACGAGTTCAAGGCCGATCTTAATGCATATTTAGCGGAACTCCAGAATACTGAGATGCGAACACTGGAGGATTTGATCGAGTTTAATCGTACCCATGCGAGCGAAGAACTGCCTTACTTCGGGCAAGAATTGTTCTTACAGGCGCAGGAAACGTCAATCGATGATCCTAAGTATCGAACGGCACTGGAGGAGAACCTGCGTCTCTCACGGCAGGAGGGGATTGATGCAGTGATGGAGCAGCATGACCTGGATGCGCTGGTGATGCCGACGGGAAACCCAGCGTGGTGCATCGACCATGTGAATGGAGATCATCATCTAGGTGGAAGTTCGCAGCCTGCCGCCCTGGCAGGGTATCCAGCGATCAGCGTGCCTGCGGGATATTCGTTTGAGCTACCGGTTGGCATCACGTTTATGGGGAGAGCGTTCAGTGAGCCGGTGCTGATCAGGCTGGCTTACGCTTTTGAGCAGGCGACGAAGGTACGTCGTCCTCCACGCTATCTGCCAACGCTGCTGTAGAGGGCCAAAAGAGAAGAGTCTCTACTCTATACGAGAGACTCTTCTCAGCTGATTACATGTAGGCGTGCACAGCTACAACTTAGCTTCCGATGTGGATCTTCTCCTGCACAGTATCTTTGAGGTCTGAGATGGTCTCGCCGATGCTCTGATCTTCGCTCTCGACGGGTGAGTGGGTTTTTGTGAGCAGAGCTGCGGTGAGTTCAAAGATACCTAGGCCGAGTAGAATACCGGTGACGGTTCCCTGCCGAGGCTGCTTGTCTGGAATAATGAAGGGTGCGGCAGCAATTGTTGCAGCAACGCCCATGTCCAGAGCCAGGTGTGTCTTCATGGGCAGCACTTTGAAGAGTCCGAGTTCGTAGCGTGTCATAATGCTTGTGCCAAGCGTGCCAAGGGCTACACCTGTTAAGATATTCGTGAGATTGCGGCTCCATTTTAGAGCACGTGGCAGGGCTATCAAAGTGGGTACTGAGAGATAATCAAGTACGCCATGAACACTGGTTGGAATAGGCCTATTCATGTTTTTCTCTCCTATTATTTACATGTGATGTGCAGAGTCATCAATACGTGAAGTTCGTTCCTTTTGTGGTACGAAACAGGAGGCGGTATGGCTACAATTGCTTCCCTACTAGATGTCGGCAAATAATTCGCTTGCTTTATTGCCAGGCTGAGAAATTCTCAGTCTTGACTCCAGCTTGACCTACGCCAACCGTTGGTATTGTAATGGCTGGTGAGCAGTGTTCAATACAAATTAAGCGCAGAAGGAGAGAAGAGATGGCAGATAAAAAGCTCTTCACAACCATTGACGAATATATCTCTACTTTTCCAGAGGAGACCCAGATGGCTCTTGAAGGAGTCAGGCAGACAATACAAAAAGCGGCACCTGAAGCCACCGAGACAATTAGCTATGGGATACCGACCTTCAACCTCGATGGCAAACATTTAGTGTTCTTTGCTGGCTGGAAACAGCATATTTCTCTGTATCCAATACCAGCAGGCGATGAAGCTTTTCAACAAGAATTGTCGCTCCATAAAAGAGCGAAGGGGACAATACAATTCCCTTTAGATAAACCCATTCCATACAGTTTAGTGGAAAAAATTGTCACCCTTCTTATGACGGAACGCCCAGAAAAAGCCAACTAAGGGCAACGTTTCTGTGCTGAAATTCCACTTTGCAATTTCCAGCTTTCGAGCAGAGGAAGGAGTTCGCTGAGGTTTTGGATAGTTGCGGTTGGGACAATGTGCTCTGGTTTTGAATAGGGGGATGCGTTCTGCTTCCATATACCACGTACACCAACACGCAAGCAGCCTGAAATATCGTCGATCATGCGATCACCCACCATGACTGTTTCGGCTGGATCGACGCCTAAGCGTTGAGTGACGGTCAAGAAAGCCTGCGGATGTGGCTTGGAGTAGGGAAGATCAGAGGTGTAAACGACAGTATCAAACAGTGCAGTCAGGCCATGTGCGGCGAGATCAGCATCGTGCCAACTAGCAGCCCACCAGGTGTTCGAGAGTAAGCCGAGACGGTAGTGCTGTTTATGCAATTGGAGTAGTGTTTGTACCGTATCGGGAAAGATATTGGCCCAGCCGATCACAGCTTGAGCATAGCCATCTAGAGCGATCAGAATGGTCTGTTCGTCAGCCGGGTATGAGAGGAGCCGAAATCCTTCCTGAATCAGCATTGTTGGCGTACTGCTCTCCTGTTTTTCGACCACGCGCTGCCAGTGATTCTTCTCGGCCTGACGCATCGCCTGTACATAAGCATTCTGCTCAGGATACTCCTGGTCAGGTTTATCCCTCTTTAAATGATCGTATGAAGTTCGCCAGTTTCTCTCGCTCCCCTCTTCCCAGTCAGGCCAATCGAGCAGCGTTCCACCCAGATCAAAAATAATGGCTTTTACTGGCATGTGTCCTCTGAATTCATTCATTCGCTGTAACTTCCTTTGCCTTCCTGTAAGTCTCCTACCGCTTCCTTTTACCTCTAGTATAACATATTTCTGAGAACGATTTTCAGAAGATAGCTTTTTTCTAGTCTCCACAAAGCAATGCAGAGTATAAGTTGGAAGAATTTCTCTTAGCTATCTAACTACTTATGATTATTCACCAGCGTCAGCACTTCTGCTACAGATGAGAGGACGGGGCCGTGCCAGTTGGCGATTTTGGAGCGGTTGGAGGGACGGTCCCGTTCGTAGGGGACAAGGAGGAGCGCGGGATGCATACCAACGTCTCGCGCTCCCTTTAGTTCCTGACTTCCTCCATCGCCGATGTAGAGACAGTCGGCGGGTTGTACGTCTAGGCGCTCACATTGGAGCAGATAGATGCGGGGGTCAGGTTTGCGAATACCGACATTACAGGAGAAGAGTGCAGATTCGATCAATGGGGCCAGTGGAGTACCTGGCCACAGTTCAGGTACATCTGCTGAAGTGTCGCTAATCAGGCCGAGCTTGTAACCGCTTTCTTTGAGCTTTGTCAATGTCTCCACTGCATCTCGACGGGGAAGTAATGTTTGCTGGGTGTAGGTGAAACGTGCCTCAACAGCAGCTTGTAGCTTCTCTTGATCAACCTGAACATTAAGCTGCTTACAGATGTAGAGCAATGTCGCCTCGACAGTGGGCAGCTTGCCAACTACACGTAGAGGCCAGGTTTCATCGTTCCAGAGGTGCATAAAGGCTTTTACCGGCACGCCTAAAACCGTTGCCATCTCTGTTAAGGATTTCGTCAGGTCGCGCTGAGAATAATTGTCAACCAGTGTACCAAAGAGGTCAAAGATAACGGCTTTGTATCTCGTCACTGCACAAGTCCTTTTCTACGCATCTGTGCCAGGTCATACTCGGTAGGAGCGAGTGGGTTTATGCCGGCAGCGTTACAGGCCCAGCCAATAAAGGTGAAGCCGAGCTGTAGACCCTGGACAATATCCTCCTGCTGCGGCTGGGAGAGTCTGTTCAGGCACTCCTGGCGCAGTTCGACAGCTCCATCTTCACTATAGTGTCCGGTATAGCCTTTGAGCAACGCGAGATGAGGGGCAATATCGTTAAAAGCAACGTTATGTGTGGCGGCGAGCAGGAAGAGCCAGTAGCCCACCTGACTTCCCTCTAATGTAGTATCCTCTTCGCGTCCCGTGTGTACATGCTCGCCGCTCTGTACGCCTGCCAGTTCTTGCAGCTCGTCGGCCAATCGAGCAAGTAGATAGGTATGGCTGTGGTCCTGAAGCAGGCGCGAGGTGTTTGATTCGGTGCTCAGGTCGTTATCGCGCAGGTAGAGGTAGACGCCGTAGAGTTGACGCAGTTCGGTCTCTAGCCGCTGCCTGAGCTCGTCACCGGATCGTTCTGTTATCTCTGGCATGGGTGTCTGATGCTCCTTGTTTTGTGAGTTTGATGGAACTTTGGCCTTTGCATAGACCAGCGTGGGATCGAAGACGCGTTCTGCTATCGTTTGATAACTTCCATCAGGTTGGAGGCGACGAAAATAACAGCTCTTGTATCCCTCGTGGCAGGCGGCATCTCCATGCTGAACGACGCGGAGAAGCAGGCTATTCTCCTCGCAGTTGACGAAAAGCGCACGCACCTCCTGCACATTCCCGGACTCCTCGCCCTTGCGCCAGAGCGTTTGACGCGAGCGGCTGTAGAGGTGTGTGTAACCGGTCTCGCGTGTGCGCCTGAACGCCTCTTCGTTCATAAATGCGACCATCAGAACCTCGTTTGACTCGTCATCCTGAATCACCACGGGAATCAATTCCTGTCGATCAAATTTTAGCATGGCCGAATGTTCACCCCTTTTGCGTGGAGATACGCTTTGACATCGCATACACGATATTCACCAAAATGAAATATTGATGCCGCTAGCACGGCATCTACACCGCCGTCAGCCAGGCCTTTGTACAGATGCTCCAGGTTGCCCACACCACCGGAAGCGATTACTGGTACAGAGACGGCAGCAGCGACACGAGAATTTAATGTCAAGTCGTAGCCCTGCCGTGTGCCATCACGATCCATGCTCGTAAGAAGAATCTCGCCTGCGCCGAGTTCGACTCCCTGCTGCACCCACTCCAGCACATCTTTCCCAGTAGCAGTGCGGCCACCGTGGATATAGACCTCGTAGCCGCTGGGCATCTCCTTATTGGAACGAGCATCGACGGCAAGCACAATACATTGCGCCCCAAACTGCTCTGAGCCAGCACGAATCAGTTCGGGGTTCTGCACTGCCGCTGTGTTAAGCGACGTTTTGTCTGCACCCGCTCCCAACGTGGCACGAATATCATCAACCGAGCGGATACCGCCACCAACTGTTACCGGTATAAAGACCTGCTCAGCGGTACGGCGCACGACATCGAGCATAGTCGCTCGGTTCTCGTAGGAGGCAGTGATGTCGAGAAAAGTAATTTCGTCAGCCCCCTCCTGATTATAATACGCAGCAAGCTCGACAGGATCACCAGCATCACGCAAATTGACGAAACTGACTCCTTTCACCACTCGTCCCTTCAACACGTCAAGGCAGGGAATGATACGCTTTGTGAGCATCAACGTTCCTCCTTAATCACGCGCAGAGCTGTAGCAAGGTCCAGGTCTCCCGTGTAGATAGCCTTGCCGATAATCGCGCCCTCAACGCCCGTCGCGGCCAGCGCTCGCACATCTTCAAGAGCGCGTACGCCGCCAGAAGCGATGACCGAGCAGGAGACGCGTTGCTGCAGCGCTTGCAGTGATGGAATATTCGGTCCGACCATCGCGCCGTCACGAGCGATATCGGTGTACACAAAACGTCTCACACCCTGCTTGCACAGCATGTCCGCAAGCTCAAGCGCTTTGACCTGCGAGGTCTCGCGCCAGCCAGAGATAGCAACCAGTCCGTCACGCGCATCGATGCCAACGACAATCCGCTCGTGCCAGCGTTGTAACGCCTCTTTCAAGAGTTCAGCATTGGTAATTGCAACGGTACCAAGGATAACACGGTCTACTCCCAGCTCCAACACCTGCTCTATATGCTCCAGGGTACGCATGCCACCCCCGACCTCGATATGAAGCGAGGTCTCGTTGCGCATACGGCGAATGAAATCCTTATTGATCGGTCTGCCCTGTGCTGCACCATCCAGGTCAACGACGTGTAACCAGTGAGCACCTGCGTCTTGCCAGCGCCGCGCGACGGAGACAGGATCGCTCGCGTAGGTCGTGACCTGATTGTAGTCGCCCTGGTAGAGGCGCACACACTGTCCATCTTTGATATCAATTGCAGGAAAGAGAATCATCCGTTTACCCACCTCACAAAATTGTGCAGCAGTTGCAGACCGGCAGGACCACTCTTCTCCGGGTGGAACTGTGTGCCCCAGACCTGCTCGGTTGCGATGACGCTGCAATAGGGTGAACCATAATCGGTTACTGCCGCCACGCCTTGCTGATCACCTGGCTCGACGTAGTACGAGTGCGCAAAATAGAAGTAGGCGTCGGGAGCAACGTTGGCAAAAATGGGCAGGTTCGCGTGTAGGGGGTGTATGGTATTCCAGCCCATATGCGGGATTTTAGGGCCGTGTGGGATGCGACGCACCTCGCCCCGGAAGAGGCGCAATCCTGCCACCTCGCCCTCGGCATGATGGTCGGCCAGCAGTTGCATGCCGAGGCAGATGCCAAGAAAGGGCTTGTGCCGAGCCGTTGCCTCGCGAATCGCTGTATCCAGTCCACGCTCTTTCATACGTGCCATTGCTGCACCACCTGAACCGACGCCGGGCAGGACAACGGCGTGAGCCTGAGCAACAACTGCAGGATCGTCTGTCACCTTTACCTGAGCACCCACATGTTCAAGCGCCTTGGCGATACTGTGAATATTTCCAGCACCGTAGTCAATCACAGCGATCATAGAGATAGCTCCTCTCGTGAAAGATTACCCATCTGGAGAGTTTGTGCTAGTCCCAACCAGCAGACCTCTGCTGACCTGCGTGTCTCATCCAACAGATTGACAGTTAGAAGTGGACAGCACATCAAGGCCAGACGAAAAATATTTAACCAATCGGCAGGTAAGGCATTGTGAGCCTGTAGCAGTGTGAGCAGGGGATGTAACAAGTTCTCAACCTTTGTCCTCCAGAGTGCATGGCGAATCGGAGCCAGAGCATAGGTATGCTCAAGCTCAACTAGCCTCTCCTGCTCTCGTAGCCGCACCGTGAGCCGCAAGTCCTGTGCCACCTCTTGCGGAAAGTACATCCAGGTGGCAAAGACGTTGTGAAAGAAAGGCTTGACGATATCCAGCAATGGTGTATGTCGTCCAGCAAAGGCGGGATCAAAATATTTGTAGAGCTGTTGCTCCTCCAGGAAGACGTTGCCAAAGTGCGCGTCGCCGTGCCCGATGACGGTTTGCATTGCACGCATCGGTTGTAGCACCTTCTGAGCACGGGCAATCAGTTCGCCAAGCGTCGGCATGCCACTGTCAATCTCGTGACCGTTGACTATCCAGCGATACTTCAGCAGTTCTTCAAAGGAAATGTGTGATTGCTCCTTTTGTGCTTGCGATTGAGCAGGAAGAGGTATCTCTTTGCCCTCATAAAAGTGCTTCAAACGTCCACCGGTGAGGCGATGCCAGAAGAGCTGGTGGATAGGTGCGCTGGCATGCTCATCTGCTGAGGATTGCGCGAGCGTTGCAGCATATATTTCCAGCAGACGCTCACACTCACGCTTTTCTGCGGCGACGAGTAACTCAACGCTCTTGTGCTCGGACGGTCCGGTCTCGATGGCGCGAAGCAGATCGAACATGACCGGCCAGTGCACTACTGGATAGATGACCATCTGCTGCCCCTTCTGGTGCAGCGTTCGCAATGGGCTCACGATGTTGTATCCAGCGTTGAAGAGCATCTCAGCATGGTAATATTCTTCCAGAATGCCCTGCTCCTCAACGTGCGTCTTGAAGAAGTACTCTTCACCATTGCTGCGGTAGACACCGTTGAAGGAGTTCAGCGAAACGGCTTTTGGGGTCAGTGTGACGCTCTCGACCTGCAGGTCCATGTGACGAGCAAACCAACGTTGCAGAAGCAGCTCAGCTTTAGAACGCTCGGCGAACTGCAGTTTCTGGATAGTGGCGAGATCATCAATGCGCTCTAGCAGAGCGGGAACATGCGTTACATCGGCAACGGTAAAATCTGGTCCGCTCTCTTCCAGGAGCTGGCGGGCCAGTTCTGTGCGTGCACCGGTTAAAACCGCGACCGTTACTGCTCCAGCCGCACGACCACCACGAACATCGCTGGTGGTATCACCAACAACGACAAAGCTACCATGCGGAAGCAAAGGCTGACCAGGTTCGTAATCAGGATCATAAGCTATAAGAAATTGATAAGGATGAGGCTTGACCAGGGAGGTTTTCTCACCCTGCTCGCGCTGCGCCGCCTCTGCCACGGCAACATCAGCATGTGTCTTCACACGTGTCTCGTCGAAATAGTCGAAGAGTCCGTAGTTTTTCAATGGGATGATTGCTTCCTGTCCTGGCCTCCCCGTTGCGACGCCGAGAATGTAGCCCTGTTCACGCAGTTTTCCCAGGGTTCCACGCAGTCTCTCGACGGGTAACAATGGCTGCTCTAAATAGATGCAGCCAAGCTTACCAGTCTGGACGGGAGGAGCGCCGTATTGCTGTGTATAGAGAGTATCGCCGAGATACCATTCCTGGAAACGCTGCTGGCAGAAGATCCACGAAGGGCTATAGCGAGCGAAGACGCCTTCAATATGCGCCCCTAACTCGTTGCTTGCATAGACGTTCAGGCACTCCAATAGTTCCAGCCCTGTGTAGCCGTGGAAGAGCGGGTCCTTTAAACGCTGATAGAGGGTGGGAGTAAAGGAGAGAGCAGGAACGGCTCCGAGCAAGGCACGGAAGGCGGCTAGCCAATCGGCCTCGTGAGGACGTAGCGGCAGGAGCGAGGAGCAATCGGGCAGTTGCGCCAACAGATCAATCAAGCAGAGAGAGACAGCCGCGTAGCAGGTGTCCCAGTTTGAATTGACGGCGCGTGCTTTTAAGCCGATGATAACCGGTTCGGGCAGCACACTCTGGCTCGCCTCGATAGACTGCTCTGCTGTCACAGGAGGCTGATAGACTGTCGCGCCTGCAATATTCCAGTAGTGGGGGCTATAGAGTAGCTCGTGCAGGACCAGACCGGCGGTCGTCCAATAGGCTTCCTCGCTGGTAATCACGCCGTCGAGGTCAAAGACGATAACGTTGCTCACGCGAACCTCTTTAAGCGCTCGTGAAGAGCACGAACACTGCTCGACTCTTCGGTAAAACGATAGGTGAGCGGGGTGACGTTTACCTGCACAGCACCGGCGCTACGAAGAACCGCGATTGTTTGGAGCAGTTCAGGAGAGGCTTTGCCTACTCCAACGATACCTGTGATGGTGTACCAGCCTGGCTCTACGTTCATCGAGACGCGAAACTCGATACCAGAGATCACGCCTCTTAAACGCTGACTGAGATTTGCACCCAGCTCCTGCATTGCCTGAATGTTTTCGCCATGCAGGTAGGCGGTCAGGAGCGAATGATTGCGCGCCTGTGTACGAGCGTCGATCAGCTCCAGCATGATCTCAGCCAGCTTCAGATACTCCGGCTGAGAGCTCAGTAGCCTGGCATTGCCGATTAAGCAGGATTGGGATTGCAGAACGACACCATCTTCCAGCAGCTTCAGGTGATTCTCGCGCAGCGTGGTGCCTGTTTCGGTTAGATCGACGATCAGGTCTGCCGTATCTGTCAGCGGTGCGGCTTCAAGCGCCCCGTGGGGGGAGAAGAGCTTGTAGTTGGTGATATTGTGGCGTTGCAGAAATCGCGTGGTGAGGCGTATGTACTTGGTTGCAATACGCAAGCCGCGCCCTTTGTGACTCTGATAATAGCCCGAAAGGTGCCAGAGGTCCGCACAGTTGCTCACGTCGATCCACGTTTCAGGAACAGCAAGAACGAGACGGCAACCACCATAACCCAGATCAGGCACGAGTACGCCAGGATACTCGCCGTCGTCGTCCTCTTCACTCTCCTCATCGCCATAGCCGCGATGTTCAGCAACAATATCGTAGCCTGTAATACCGAGAGTCGCATCTCCGCTCTGCACCAGTTCGGGAATGTCGGTTGCACGCTGAAAGACCACTTCAATCCCTGGCATGCTGCCGATATGTGCCAGATACTGGCGTGGATTGCTGCGACTGACCTTCATACCGCTTTCAGCAAGAAAGGTCAGGGTTGCTGCCTCTAACGCTCCTTTATTTGGCAATGCTAAACGCATAGTTGCTTTAGTACTCAAAGTGCTCCCTCCTTTGCTCCAATCTGGCGTATCAGACTCTCGATATTTGAGTGCTGCACCTCACCGCTCACGAGATCGCGCACAGTCACACTCTTCTGGCGTTGCTCGTCTTTTCCGACAAAGAGAGCTAGGCGAATCTGGTGCTGCCGAGCCATTTCCAGACTCTTTTCCAGCTCCCCATTTGTTACATCCACTTCCGTTTGTACACCAGAGATGCGTAGAGAGCGTGCAACATGCAATGCGTACGGTAGCTCTTGAGTACTGAGGGGAATGACGATAGCCTGTGTCACAGGCAGCGAGGGGAGCGTCTCCTGTGGAATGAGGGAGAGCAGACGTTCGGTGTCGAAGGCAAAACCACATGCGTTCACCTCACGCTCACTTCCCATAGCATGAAGAAGCGCATCGTAGCGTCCGCCACCACAAACCTGCGTCTCAAAACCATCGTTCTCCAGGGAATGGATCTCGAAGACCAGACCAGTATAATAACTCACACTGCGGCCAAGTGAGAGGTTGAGGATGATCTGCTCTCGTGGAACCCCACTTTGCTCGATCATCGTGACCAACTGCTGCAACTCCACCAATGGCTCAGAGCCGAGTCCGTAACGATTTAGCAATGATCGCAACTCGTCAAAGACCTCTGGAGGAGGGCCAGAGACAGCGTGGAGTTCACGCAGAAATTCTAGCGCTTGCAAGATCTGTCGCCGCTGCTCATTGCGCGCCATTTTCCAGAGAAAGCGTTCAACGATCTCACGGCGTACATCATCGCTGCCAAAGGAGATACTGATGCCATCGAGCAAGGATGTGACATAGTGCGTCTGCAGTTCAGCACTGCTGCCAATGTTGCTCGTCTGAGCCGACGTCTCTAACCCAGGATCGGGAGGATATAAAGCTTCAAGGCGTTGCTGCGCAATACGTTCGCCCTTCTCAGAGCGGCTAATCTGCTCCATCAAGCTGAGGAGCAGACGGGCAGCATGGTCATCCAGATGTAAGCGGCGAATGAACTTGCTAGCAACGCCTATATGACCGAGTTCCAGGCGATAGCGAGAGATATGTACCTCGTGTAAGATATCGCAGGCCAGTTGCAATATTTCCGCATCGGTCGCAAACTGGTCGCCCCCAAACAACTCGATACCAAGCTGTGTCAATTGATGGTGTTGCCCGGCAGATGAGGCTTCATAACGAAAAATAGGGCCAGCATACTGAAAACGCATTGGGAAGTGCTGCTGCTGGTAGGAATCGAGGAAGAGACGACAGATAGAAGCGGTATACTCTGGTCGTAAGCAGAGGTCACGATGATGCAAGCGGAACGCATAGAGCTTTTGCCAGAGGTCTTTAGCAAAGCTTTCTTCAAAGAGATCGCTGCATTCAACAACAGGGGTATCAACCTGAGCATAGCCGGCCTGAGTCAGAAATGTACTGAGCTTCTGTAGCACCCAACGTTGCTGCAAGTGCGCTTCTGGTAGCAAGTCTTGCATGCCACGCACCTGGCGCACCTGGCGCACCTGCTCAACGCGCTTCTGTGTAGTCATCTTGTTCCTCTCGTGTTTGTTGTTTGTTTCAACCCTCACTCTTTTAGTATAGAGAGTGTTCCTCCTTGTTATGAGCCATCCCCAACTTTTGATACAGCTAGCAAACGTGAGAGAACGCCGACACCATGGGCACAGTAGAATGTGCCGTCCCACGTTGACGCTCAAGCGTGTGCACTCCTGCCTGGTCGGAGGATGCCGACCAGCCGGTGTGTCAGCATCCTCTCCGCTCACGCCCTGCACCGATTTATCATCCAGGTGAGGAGCGACATCTTCCAGCTCCCAGAGTGCCCTTTGCCTACAAGATCCTCTCACCTTCGCCAGCAGTATCTTCTGAGATCGTGTCTCACCTTATCAGGAGTGGTGCACCAACCGTGCATGACATTTCAAAATTCGGGATGGCTCAATGTTAGCGAATTATCATTGTACCTGCACCGCCGTCGGTGAAGAGTTCGCGCAGGAGGACATGCGGCTCACGGCCATCGACCACGTGCACACGCGGCACGGCAGCCAGAGCATCGAGACATGCTGTTACCTTGGGAATCATCCCGCCATGAATCACGCCCGTTTCGATGAGTCTCTTCGCATCTGCCTCGCTCACTTCTGAAAGTAGCTTGCCATCCTCGCCACAGATGCCTGCGACGTTGCTGAGAAAGATAAGCTTCTCTGCGTTCATTGCCCCGGCAATATGAGCAGCGACCAGATCAGCGTTAATGTTCAGGCATGAGCCATCCGGTCCCTCGCCTAAAGGGGCAACTATCGGAATGTAGCCTTCGCGAATCAGCGCCTCAATCGGTGTGGAATCGACGGCATCAATTTCACCGACGAAGCCGAGCCGCTCGTTCGCCATATGGGCACGGACCATCCCACCATCTATACCGCTCAAGCCAACCGCTTTGCCACCGATCTGAGAGGCCATCAGGACCAGGCCCTGATTGACCTGGCCTAGCAGCACCATGCGCACAACCTCCAAAGTCGCGGCATCGGTCACGCGCAGGCCGTTCTCGAAGCGAGTCGGAAGATTCAGCTTGCTCAGCCATTGATTGATGTATGGTCCACCGCCATGCACTAGCACGGGATATGCACCCAGCGCATGTAGCCAGACGATGTCCTGAAGCACATTGCGCTGATGCTCAAGTGTGCTTCCTCCTAATTTTATCACGAGTGTCTTGCCTTTTAAAAAATTGATATGTGGCAACGCCTCGCCGAGGACCTGTGCGATAAGATGATGGTCGCTAATGATATCGCCCTCGGCTGTGCGTGAAAAAGAGATTGCCATTTCGTTCTCCTTGAAAATGCTAAAGCGTGTGTATTTCCTCTTTATATATTGCAATAAATTATGTGTTGCGATGAATCGCGACGGACACGGTAACGGTGTTCCACATATTAGTTTCACAAATTATTCCGTGTGTTGCGATAAATCGCTACGGACGCGATGCAATCGGGTCCCTATTTTCCGAGCAATGAATTGCTGGATGTTGTTGGTCTTATTGGTTAACGTGCACGATTTGATTTCCGATTCTGTAGAGAGATTTGTACTCTTGTAATGCAATTTCAAGGGTGCACACCTAGATTTTCCAGTCCGCTCGTTTCAGGCAGGCCACAGAGCAGGTTGGCGTTCTGGATAGCCTGGCCAGAGGCTCCCTTGCAGAGATTGTCCAGGCACGAGATGACGATCAGGCGGCGCGTCCGTGTATCGATGGTAGGGTAGATAAAGCAGGAGTTGCTGCCGTACGCCCAGCCGGTCTGTGGCGGTTGATCTACCACGTGCACAAACGGTTCACCCGCATAATACTGCTCATAGATAGAGCGTATCTCTGCGGCAGTCACATCCTGGCTTAAGTTGGCATAGCAGGTAGAGAGAATGCCGCGTGTCATTGGGATCAGGTGCGGGATAAAGGTGATGCGTGTCCCTTCCTCAAAAGATTGTCCAGCATCACGGGCTGCCGCCTCAACCTCCTGCGTAATTTCGGGGAGGTGGCGATGTCCTGAAACGCTGTACGCGCTCACGCTCTCGTTTGCCTCAGGGTAGTGATACTTTTGCGCCGGGCTACGACCAGCCCCACTGATACCTGTTTTTGAGTCGATGACCATATCGGGACCGAGAATACCTGCCGCTGCTGCTGGAATCAGGGCCAGAATCGCTGCACTCGCATGACAGCCAGGATTTGCGACTAGCTCACTGCTACGCATCTGCTCTCGATAGCGTTCACAGAGGCCATATACCGTAGTTTCCAGTAGAGCAGGAGCAGGATGTGTATGTTTGTACCACTCTTCATAGACCTGGGCATTGTGCAGGCGAAAATCGGCTGAAAGGTCAACCACCTTGACCCCTCGCTTCAGCAAACGCAGCACAGATTCAGCCGCTGCTGCATGGGGCAGGCAGACAAAGGCCAGATCAGTCTGCTCTGGCTCCTCTGCAAGCACCTGGGCAGGATCAAAAGGAGGTGAATTTGCGCCTGGTGGGGGTAAAACGGCAAGCAATTGAGGGAACACATCCTGTATACGCTGACCTACGGCACTGCGCCCTGTTACAGACGTTACAACAAAATCGGGATGACGCGCCAGTAAGCGCAGCAGTTCCAGTCCCGTATAGCTTGTGACACCAACAATTGAAACCGTTTTCATAGACCTTCCCCTCGCAACAAGCATGCTTACAAACAATAACAAACAGCTCTCGTCCCTGTTCATCTAACAAAAGGGACGAGAGCTGTTCTTTCTGCTCCCGTGGTACCACCCGGCTTGTCCTCTTTCAAAAACACTTGAAAGAAATCGCGCACAGCGCGACCCACTCCCCTACAGCATTGTAGCGAAGGTGGAAAGACCACTTTGCTGGCTATACGTGCACGTGGGAGCCACCCACCTGACCTACTTGCCTCTACTTGTTCTGCTCTTTTCGTATCTTCTTGAGAATGAGCTGGGAGAGAAGAGAGACTTTCTTCGGTCAGCCGCTTCCGAAAGGGTTCTGGGGCAGTGACGCCGTTCCGAACTCTCACCAAACCATCGGATCGCTGTCGGGCATCTGCACCATACTATGTTCGTTCAACGCGGGTAAGTCGCTATACACTTGTTACTTTCAAGAATAGCAGCATTCTGAGGTGATGTCAATTCATATTTTCAATGATTGCGTACCAGTTATGTAGGAAAAATAACTATAGAGTTGGGCACTATTTTTCCCCTGATGCTCTTGAGCTTGTGCTATGATGATGGAGAGTTGATCAGGATGAAGAGAAAAACTGCTACACATCGTGAATATGAGGAAGAGCATATGCGGCGTACGAAAATTGTGTGCACAATAGGCCCGGCGACGAGCAGTGAAGAACAGCTTGAGCGCTTGATGAGGGCTGGGATGAATGTTGCACGGTTGAACTTTTCTCATGGAACACAGCAGAAGCATGCGCTCGTTATTGAACGTATCCGCACGATCTCTGAACGTCTAGGTTGTGCGGTTGCGATTCTCCAGGACTTGCAAGGGCCAAAGATTCGTACAGGTCCGCTTCAAGATAAGCAGCCGGTAAAGCTGGTAGATGGTGCTGAAGTGATTATTACGACGCATGATGTTCCCGGTACAGCACAGATTATTTCTACAACCTACAAACCTCTGCCCCAGGATGTACAATCTGGTGATCGCATTCTGCTGAGTGACGGATTGCTGGAGCTACGTGTCCTGGACAAGAACGAGACCGATGTACGCTGCCTGGTTGTGCATGGAGGAATGTTGGGGGAACACAAAGGCATTAATCTTCCTGGCGTCGCTGTGAGCACACCTGCTCTGACAGAAAAGGATCGCGATGATCTGCGCTTCGGCATTGTGCAGCGCGTCGATTATGTCGCACTCAGCTTTGTGCGCAAACCAGAGGACCTCAAGGAGACACGCAAATACATTCATGAAGTACAATCAGAACTCAGCGACAGCAGCAAACGCAGTGTCCATCCTATTCCACTGATCGCGAAGTTAGAGAAGCCAGAGGCTATCGCACAACTCGATGCCATTCTAGAGGCAACTGACGGCGTGATGGTAGCACGTGGCGATCTGGGGGTTGAGATGGCTCCAGAAAAGGTGCCGCTGATACAGAAGCGGATCATCGCCAGATGCAATAGTCTTGGCCTGCCTGTCATTACAGCCACGCAGATGCTGGAGTCGATGATCACCAATCCGCGTCCCACCCGAGCCGAGGTAAGTGACGTATCCAATTCAATTCTTGACGGGACTGATGCAGTGATGTTGAGCGCTGAAACGGCTACAGGGGCGTATCCAATTGAAGCTGTTGAGATGATGGTGCGGATCGCCGTGGAGACTGAAGCGGGTGATAGAACTGCGCAACAGCCACAATGTCAGAAGCTCACACAGGAGCACGCCGTCAGCCATGCAGCACGTGCACTCTCAGAAGAGGCGAGCGTACAGGCTATTGTCGTCTTCACACGCTCTGGTAACTCAGCACGCTTGATCTCGAAGGATCGTCCACGCCCACATATCCTGGCCTACACGCCCTCCGAACGTGTTTACCGCCAGCTTGCCCTGTGGTGGGGAGTGTGGCCGCATCGGCTTGAAATGCTTGGAACAACCGAGGAAATGATAGAGGTTGTGGGGAAACGATTGATCGAGGATTCTCTGGTGCAAAAGGGTGAGCACGTGGTCATTATGGGAGGACTGCCTGTTGCCAGTCGAACACGCACCAACTTCGTCAAACTCCATCGCGTTGAGTAGGCCAACGGCAGAGAATTCTATCAGATCAACGCACACCCCATTACGTTTTTACCAACATTTATAGATCGCTATAAAGTTTGAGCAGGAGAGACGATGGATGATTGTATGCTTGTCGAGCATGTGCCAACAGTAGATGAGTATCAGGCGTTACGTACTGCTGTAGGTTGGGGAGAGGCGGATGTAGATGCCATCCAGAAAAGCGTACAGAATAGCTTGTATTGGGTCTGTGCTCTCAAACAGCAGCGTGTGGTTGGATGCGGTCGAGTCGTTGGAGATGGTGGTCTCTGTTTCTACGTGCAAGATCTAATGGTTATCCCCATGTATCAAGGTCAGGGACTCGGCCATCGTCTTATGCAAAAAATTATGGAGTATGTGAGAGCGAATGCTCATCACGGAGGTTTTGTTGGTCTCATGGCAGCCAAAGGCGCTGAAAGATTTTATCTAAAGTATGGTTTCATGGAACGCCCAACACCAGAGTATGGACCGGGAATGATCTTGTTCTGGCAGTAGAATCTTTTGAGCAGAAGAGACAAAATCTTAACCACCCTCTCTCTCAACCAAGAACGTGTCGATTAGCATGGATAAAGTGTCCATGCTACCGTAGTAATGGAGGCGAGAGAGTACAGCATGGATCTTTCTCTGGCCTGCTATATTTGTGCTATACTTTTAAGAGAAGCATCCAATTGACGGCGGCTAACGAAGCTGTTAGCCGCCGTGTCTCATTGCCGAAAAGGAGAAATAATTCCGACAATAGCATGTCGGGTAGCAACAGCATTAGTGATAGAGAGATGGAGAGAATACACACATGACTATTCAGGAACACAAAGCGATTCCAATTCCTCAGGTAGAGGAGCGCGTCCCAGTGCCTCAGCAGAATTTGCGCATTGCGGGACCTACGCCTCTGCCCCCAGAAGTGATGGAGGCGCAGGCTGCGCAGATGGTCAACCATCGAGGTCCTGAGTTCGCAGCGATTGTCAAGCGCGTCTCATTGCGCTTGCAGTACTTCTTCCAGACGGCCTCTCCTGTTCTTACCTTTCCCGCCTCCGGCACCGGCGGTCAGGAAAGTGCTGTTGTGAATATTTTCTCCCCCGGCGATCACGTCGTCGCAATTGTCATCGGTAACTTTGGAGAGCGTATTGCAAAGATTGCTGATGCCTATGGATTGAATGTTACACGTATTACCTTTCCATGGGGCCAGGCAGCAGATCCAGCAGTTGTTGAGCAACGACTACGAGAAATTGCTCCCTATCGTGGTGTGCTGATGACGCACAACGAAACCTCTACAGGTGTTACCAACGATATTCGGACGCTAGCCGCGCTAATTCGCCGGCACAATCCTGAAGCGCTGGTTGTTGTAGACGCGGTCAGTTCGCTGAGCAGCATTCCCCTGGATATGGATGCATGGGACCTGGATGTTGTGCTGACAGGGTCGCAAAAAGGCTGGATGATTCCTCCTGGTATGACTATGCTCGCTGCCAGCCCTCGTGCATGGGAGGCACACAAGCATGCAAAATTGCCACGTTTCTACTTTGACTGGACAGCAGCACGCAAGAGCCTTGAAAGCTGGCAGCAGCCTGCAACTCCCGCAGTTTCCCTCTTCTATGCCCTCGATGTTGCTCTGGAGATGATGCTCAAGGAGGGGCGCGAGGCGATTTTTGAGCGCCATGCTCAGGCTGGAGTCTATGTACGCGAGCGAGCAAAAAAGATGGGCCTGAAACTGCTTGCTGTCGATGAGCGCTTCGCCTCAAACACAGTGACGGCGTTTCTAACTCCTGAAGGGATCGAAACGAAGGCACTGCTCAAGAAATTGCGCACTGCTGACGCTATAGTTCTGGGTGCCGGGCAGGATCATATGAAAGAGAAAATGTTCCGTATCGGTCACCTTGGCTACTTCAAACATGAAGATCTGGTGGAGACGCTGGAAGCACTGGAAAAGCGTTTGCATGAACTCGGCTTTTCGGGAAAGTAGGGAGGAGAAGTTAGCATGGCACAGATACAAAAGAACCTATCTATCACAACAGAGGCTGTAGATGTTGTGAAGGTGCTCATCACAGATCGCATCGCCCGCGAAGGTGTTGAGCTGCTCCGTGAACAACTCCCTGAAGCCCAGATTGACGAGCGGCCTGGATTGAAGCCAGACGAACTTAAGGCGATCATTGGTGAGTACACGGCGCTGGTCGTGCGCAGTGAGACGCAGGTGACGGGCGATATTCTGTCAGCAGCGACAAAGCTGAAGATCGTTGGGCGCGCAGGGGTAGGTGTTGACAACATTGACACCGAAGCAGCAACACGACAGGGTATCATCGTCGTCAACTCTCCTACTGGCAATATTATTGCTGCTGCTGAACATACGGTTGCGATGCTGATGTCGCTGGCACGACATGTTCCGGCAGCGACAGCGAGCATGAAGACTGGCAAGTGGGAAAAGAGCCGCTTTCTCGGTGTTGAAGTGCGCAATAAAATCCTCGGTGTCATCGGTCTGGGAAAAGTGGGTATGGCGGTGGCACGGCGTGCACAGGGGCTAGAGATGCAGATCATCGCCTTTGATCCGTTCGTCTCGCCAGAGCAGGCTCGCACATCAGGTATCACCATGATGGGCATGCATGAGCTGCTTCAGCGGGCTGATTTTGTCACGCTACACACCTCTCTCACAAGTGGACCAAATGGTACGCGTGGACTGATTGGCGAGGAGGAGTTGCGCATGATGAAGCAAGGTGCACGTTTGATTAACTGCGCACGAGGTGGACTCATTGAGGAAGAAGCGCTGCTCCATGTCTTGCAAGACAGTCATCTAGCAGGAGTTGCCCTCGATGTCTTTAGCCAGGAGCCAATTCGTGACAGTGAGACCTTGAAGAGGCTTGTCGCCCATGAGCGCGTGATAACGACTCCTCATCTAGGGGCATCAACAGAAGAGGCACAGGTTGGGGTTGCTACTGATGTCGCTGAGCAGATCGTCTCAGTCCTGCGTGGAGGCTTTCCACGAGCGGCCGTCAATGCACCGTTAATTCTACCAGAGACTCTGCAAATATTGCAGCCGTACATGACATTGGTAGAAAAGATGGCGCGGCTCTATACTCAACTTCAGACGGGGCCACTGAAGAAGATCGAACTCTCCTATAGCGGTGAGATCGCCAGCTACGATCTCCGTCCGCTTCAGACAGCATTGATCAAGGGCCTGCTGGAGTCAATTTCGGATGCACACGTCAATATGATCAATGCTCAGGTGCTTGCGAAATCCTGGGGATTGGAGATTATCGAGCAGAAATCGACGACACCAGCGGAGTTTGCGAATCAAGTCACATTGCGCGTGGTAGACGATAGCCAACAGGCGTCAGCACTGGGTCAGAACGAGCGTATTGATGCCCTCAGTGGCACGGTCATGCACGGAGAACCGCGCCTGGTACGAGTTGGACGCTACTGGACTGAGTTTGTGCCAGAGGGCTACATACTCTTCTGTATGAACATTGACCGCCCCGGCATGATTGGTCGCGTCGGCACAGTGCTGGGGAAAGCTGGTGTGAATATCCGCCATATGGATGTGGGACCGAGCGTACGTAAAGCACGTCCGTACGATGCCCAACGCCCAACAGAGCCAGCGCTGATGGTTATCTCTGTGGACAATCCTATTCCCGAATGGGGACTGGATGAGATCAACCAGGAAGGTGACATCTTCGGTGTGACGGTTGTTAACCTTTAACATAGGCAAGAGGTAAGCTTTAGATAAATTCTTCTTGCAAGTGCACAACGAGGGAGACGCTGAACGCTTCAGAGATATTTTTATCTACTGAAGCGTTCAGCGTTTTACTTTTAGATGGCTCCATGGAAATGTACACATCTTTCACTCATTTCATCATCAGATGTACGACATTGCTACGGGAAGAACGAGCCTTGACCCGGAAATTACTCAGCTTCTCAAAGAACCGCTTCCACGCCAGGTTACAGCACTGACTACTCGTGAGCGCGAGGTGTTGAGACTGGTGGTCCAGGGTCAGCATAACAGCGAGATCTGTAAGCATCTTCATGTCTCCATAAAGACCGTAGAGGCGCACCTGACGAGCGTGTACCAAAAGCTGGGAGTGCAATTACGCGCAGAGGCGGTCGCCTGTGCGAAAGAACAAGGACTCTTGCTCGAAACTGAAAGTACATACTAGGGAGGCATACAGTATGTGCCTGACATAGACAGATTACCTATCACTAGCAAGAGAGCCGGTAAATCACGCAAAACATTTTTACGAGAAAGCATGCCGCCGCCGCTTCAGAACACGTCTGCCAACAAAGTATGCTACTATCAGGATCACAAGAAGGGCAATGGCTGGCAGGGTATACTGTTGCATCAGGTGGAGCGCAACTCTCCAGCGCTGCCCAAGCCACCAACCCAGAGAGAGCAATGCAAGACACCAGAGAAATGAACCGGTAGCCGCCGCACCCAGGAAGCGAAAGAAGTTCATCCCTGTTATGCCTGCTGGAAAACAGGCAAAGGGACGAATATAGGGCGTCATTCGCGAGAGGAAAATCATCCAGGGGCCAGAACGCTCATACCAGCGCTCAGCCGCAACTACCTTCTGTGCATCAATATGCAGGATCGCAGCAATTCTCAGCACTACGCGACGCCCACCGCTCAAGCCAATACGATAGGCAAGGCACGCACCAGCAACACTGCCAAGAAAGGCAGCAAGAAACAGAAGCACAATATTGAGTTGCCCGGTGGAAGCGAGTGCTCCTGTTAAAAGTAACAGCGTGTTGTTCGCAATAGGCACTGCGGAACTTTCCAACAAGAGCACGACAGCCACCAGGATACATAGAAGCAACGGATTTGCGTGTAACACAAAATGTATCACAGCGTGCACAGCTCGAATCCTTTTCTCTCTAGCAAGTATTTTATACATACATATAAACTCTTGTGTATTCTTAGAAATACATATCTTTATCTCATTATAGAATGACGAAGCAATACCTTCTCAGGTTACAGCACGTCTAGAGGTCCTATTATACTGATCTGCATTCAGAAAAGGAACTCCTATACCGCAACCAGAAATGACATTGTACAGGAGTGTGAGCGAAACGATTTGAGGAAATTGATCCGAGAACTCTGGGTATCAAAGCAAAAGTAGTATTCTACGCCTGATGGAAAGTAGTGCCACTTTTCTCCATGATTCCGCCCATCAGGTGGTATTCTATTACACATCTAAGCATGGATCCTGGATAAATCAAGTGGAAATAAGGAGCATACCAAGAGTCTGACGAACGCGCCATGAAGGGTGGAAAGGTGCTGGACGAACAATTTCTCTCACTCGTTCAAGCACTCGTCGAGGCCCGTCATTTACTCTCCATTGCCACCCATGATCATCATCTTTTGCAAGAAATCGAGCGGCGCAAGTTCCTGGCTGCTCCTCATGCCGAAGTGGAAATGCTTTATGGCATTCACCCAGATCTATTGAGGCAGATGAAACAGGCGGGATACCAAACACGTCTGTATTTGACATATGGCACGGAATAGTATCTGTATCTCTGTCATCGACTGGCGGAATATCCTCCCAATATCTATCGAGCGCTAGCTGACTGTGTGCAACCCTCAAGGACAGAACAACTTACGAACGATTACCTATAGGAGGAACAAAAAAAGCAGTTCACTCATGGTGTACTACTCTTTTGTTCGGTTTTCGATCTTATTCATAGACTTTTCTGTCTCGTTTATGAGATAAAAAGTAAGTATTAGAAAAATAAAATGCATCCCTGATGCGTTGCACAGGGATGCAGAGAAAAACAGAGACGTTACGTCAGTCAACGGCTTCGCGATACCTGCGGCGTCTGAAGCCTGACGTGATCAGGTGCCAGAGCACGACGAAGATAAGCGCACCGATCAGGGCACGAATCAGAGGGACATTGAACAGGTAGATGTCATTCTGTCCATTGACTGAGATACCTTGAATGTCAATAACCTTCGTCATCAACCAGATTCCGATCAGTGCCGCGATAGTAGCGCCAACAATACCAAACGGTACACGCCAGCCAACGATAAATTCTGCGATAATTCCTACAATTGCCGCGATCACTATATACAAAATGATGTCAAGACCAAAAGACCAGATATTGTGACCAATACCAATTGTAACACCGGGAGTAGTATCCGCAAGAATAAGCATTGCACCCTCCTTTGTGAAGCCAGAACTCAACGGATACGAGATGTGTAGTAGTTTCACCTCTATTCTTGCTCGTTTTTTGAGAATACGAGCTATTTCTCCATTGAGATTGCAGACTAAACTCTACCCTTTTTACACGGTCACTATTCCCTTACAGTTTCGTTTCCTGATATAGAACCACATGAGTAGCATATGTCGTCTTGTAATGGTACACTCCGTGGCGATCCTTGAAGATTTCAACGAGAATGGCATGTAGAAAAGTAGGACCGGTGACGTTAGTATAGTACTGGTCGTTTAGACAGTAGAACTAAACCAGACAAAGCTCGTTTATTCCAACAAACATAGATATACATGCGCTTATGCAAGTGTTTTTCTGTGACCGACACCATTACGATGAAAGGGAATAGGGAAGATCCTCCTATGGCGACAACAACTTCTCCTTCGCTGCAAAAAGACAGAGGACGGAACCAGCCGACACGTGAGCAGGCCCGCTTTGCCTTTATCGTTCTGCTCATCATCAATATTCTCAATTACGCGGACCGTTCCGTTCTTGCCTCTGTTCAGACAACGATTCAGGCAGAATTTCACCTGACCGATACAGACCTTGGTTTGCTTACATCCTCCTTCCTGCTTATTTACGGTCTCTGTACCTTACCTCTTGGTGTCTGGGCCGATAAAGGCGTACGCAAAAACATTGTTGCCATCTGCGTGAGTATCTGGAGTATAGCAACGGTGTTAGGAGGCCTGACACAGAACTTTATCCAACTCCTACTCTCGCGTTCTGTTCTTGGTGTAGGAGAAGCTGGCTATGCACCCGCTTCTCTATCCCTGATTGGAGACTCCTTTCCCAAGGAGCTGCGGGGTCGCCTGCTTTCTCTCTGGTCAATCGGCAATCTGATTGGAACAGCGATTGGGCTGGCAGTAGGAGGAATCGTTGCAGAATATCTCGGCTGGCGCTGGGTGTTTTACATTGTCGGTATTCCGGGCTTGATCACCGCCTTCTTAATCTGGCGCAGTGTCGAGCCAAAACGCGGAGCCTTTGATAGAGAGGGGGATGAAGAGGATACAGGGAGCGTCGGGCATGGTAGCCTGGGAAAAGACCTGTTCAACACTGCCAAGAGGCTTTTTCGCATTCCTACCTACTGGGTCTTGATCGCAGCATTTATCTGCAGCTTCTTCATTGTGGGTGCTGCAACCGCGTGGTTCCCAACCTATCTGGAAAGAGCTTTCGAGTTACGTAAAAGTCAGGCATCTCTATGGGCCAGCGGTTCATTAGCAGGTGGAAGCCTTGTAGGAACGCTTCTAGGGGGATGGCTTGCGGATGCACTACAACGGCGTTTCCCGCAGGGACGCATGCTTGTAACAACTATTGCCTTTCTCGTAGGAGCTCCCTTGACATGGCTGGCGCTTTCGCTCCATATATTCCCGTTGTTCGTCAGTGTGTTTGTGCTAGCAATTGTCTGCTTAAGTATGTGCCTGGGTCCTATTCAAGCTATCGTTCAAGATATCACGACTCCCGATGTCCGTTCGACAGCAGTAGGATTGGCGCTCCTGTTTGGTCATCTCCTGGGCGATGCCTCCTCCCCACTACTCGTAGGTGCGCTCAGTCAGCATTTCCAGTCACTTGGCTCATCACCAGGAGCCGCACTCGGCACTGCACTGCTGATTACAGCTCCAATATGCCTCTTCCTGGCTGGCATAGCATGTTTGATTGGAATGAGAAGTGTGGCACGAGATATGCACAATATGCAAGAGCATCTTCACAATCGACCTGCTCCAGCCAAAACTGAGTAACACAATGTACTAAAGAAAAAGAGAGCTGCCTAACGTAGATAGGCGGCTCTCTTTTTCTTTGAAAAAAGCGGGTTACGGGATTCGAACCCGTGGTCTCAACTTTGGGAAAGTTACATGTTACCACTACACCAAACCCGCGTGTCATCTCTCTGACAACGGGAATTATAGCCGATTCATCTGAGATTGTCAAGCGTTTTTTTAGAAGAGTTTTTCCATTTTCGATGGGATGCAGAATTGTCTCAGAACCAGCAACATCACTCCCTCTCGTCGCGTATACATTATAGATAACACATACCACGAACACCGTCTGGAGGTTTTATGAGTATTTTATCACGCATTCTCACTCTTCTCCATATTCGTGCACACGCTGCTCTTGATGAACTCGAAGATCCGGTTCAGGTAATGGATTACTCTTATAGTAAGCAGGTAGAGCATTTACAACAGCTTCGGAGTGTTCTCGTCGAAGTGGTGACGAATGAGAAACGCCTGGAACTGCAGCAAAAGCAGCTCCAGGAACATGTCTCTCGCCTTCATAAACAGGCTCATTCGGCACTGCAAGCACAGCGTGAAGACCTTGCACGTCTTGCACTACAACGTGAGGAGATGTTGGTTGCACAGCTCCAGACGTACGAAAAGCAGCTTGCACAGTTGCGCAGTCAGGAAGAGAGGCTGATCGATATGGAGCGGCGTGTTTCTGCCACCATTGAGGCTTTTCGGACACAGAAAGAGAGCGTGAAAGTTCACTATAATGCAGCGCAGACACGTATAAAAGCTCAGGGCGCTCTGGCCGGAATTTCCGAGGAGATGGGCGAGACCAATCTCGCAATGCAACGTGCACAGGATAGGATACTTACAATGCAAGCATATGCAGACGCAATGGATACACTGCTCGAACAGGGAATGACAGGCGAATATTCTTTACAAGAAGTACATGATTACGACGGCCTGGATTCCCAATTGCAGCAAGTGAGTACACAACAAAATGTCGAGACACAGTTACAGGCGATGAAAGCGCAACTGCACCTCGACGGTCCGTCAGCATACCAGAAAAGGATTGAAGGGCCAGACTCCGAGTAAACCAGAGCTAGCCCTTCTTCTTGCTGTCTTTCTCCTTACGAGCGCGGTCCTTGTAAAAGGATTTTGGTTTAGGACGACGGTCTGTATCGATGTAGGCCGCAGGTGCCGCATCCTCACGCGCTGCAATCTCTGACTCACCGCGTTCGCTAATCAACTCCTGTAAATCGTTGTAGATATTATAGTTGTCGATTACTTCCGGCATACGCGTCATGTGTCGCAACACTTGTACCTGAGTGATACTTGTCTTATCACCTCTCAGTGGTTCAGCCTGCCGGAGCAGTTTCTCCACCAGGTCCATACTATCATCATGTGCACCGATTCCCTCAAGGCGTTCGCGCACAGCAGTTAATTGTTCATATAAGTTCATTTTTTGCTCTCCCTCTTTGTGGCAAACAATGAAGCCAGATTATGGCTATAGTAGCATAGAGCTAAAAACCCGTCAAATGGGCGAGCAATCTTTTACTCTGCTTCGACAAGCACGAGATTCGTATAGAAAGTGCTGCCACCGTTGAAGTCTGCCAACCGATCAGACGTGGTCCAATTGATATTGCGCTGATCGGGACTGAAAGCGGGCCACCAGACAGTCGCGGTCGCTAGCACACCTGGGCGCACATCCTCCGTCACTTCGGCGATCAGACGACACCAGCCACGCTCGTTGCTAACACGTACAAGTTGGCCGCTACGAATGTTGCGAGCTTGCGCGTCCTGAGGATGAATACGCAGTGTTGGCTTTCCCTCCTTAGTCTTGAGCGTCTCCTGATTGCCAAAGGTGGAGCTGATAAAGTGGTGCGCGGCAGAAGTGACAAGCGGTAGTTTCTCAGACTGTGCGGATGCGGAATCGTTCTGCCGGACTCTTCCGGTTGTAAGATGAGACTCAACCTCAGGGACCCAGTCTGGCACAGGATCATACCCTTGCGCATTGGCCTGTTGGGAGTAGAACTCGACCTTGCCCGATGGCGTGCGGAAGACACCAGTGGCAAAAGGGATACGCTCTTCCGTGGGAATCGTCAGGGGAATAGCTCCTTCGGCCCGCAGGCGCTCAAATGTGATGCCATCTAAAGTTCGGTTAGATTCTGCGCTGGCAGCTAATACATCACGAATGATCGTATCAGCATCATCCCCTAACCACAACTCGTTAAAACCCATTGCAGCCGCGAAGGAGCGCATAACATCCCAGTTGTTGCGTGCCTCGCCCAGAGGCGCAATCGCGGGCATATTGTAGTGCAGTGAGAGGTGTCCATACGCTTTGTGCAGATCAACGTGCTCAAGCTGGCTGGTTGCTGGCAGGACAATATTCGCGTAGCGGGCAGTGTCTGTCAGGAACAGGTCATGGACAACAGTAAAGAGGTCCTCACGCAACAAACCCTCTACGACTTTTCCCGCGTTAGGGGTTGATGCAACAGGATTGCCATTGTAGACATACAGCGAGTAGATTGGAGGATCAGCCTCACCTGTCAAAATTGCACCCAGACGATTCATGTTGAGGGTACGCGGCGCAGGTGGGCATGCTGAATCATTGGCATGTCCAAGCACTTCTTTATTCCATTTGAGCCAATCACTGGTGCTATACATTAAACCGCCACCAGCCACACCGTATTGTCCAATAAGGGCAGGCAAACAGACAAGCGTACGTACAGTCTGACCGCCATTTGTGTGACGATTGATACCATCCGATATCCTGAGCATCGCTGGCTTCGTTATGGCGTACATGCGAGCGAGATCAACAATTGTCTCAGGAGCCAATCCTGTAATTTCGGCAGCACGGTCGGGTGGAAAGCATAGAACTCTTTCTAACAGCTGCTCCCAACCAAGTGTATGCGTTGCTATCCAGCTTTCATCGTGCAGGCCTTCGCTCACCATCACATGCATCATCGAGAGTGCGAGAGCGGCATCGGTTCCCGGAAATGGTTGAATATGTTCATCTGCTGAACGGGCGGTGAGTGTGCGGATCGGATCAATTACGATCACACGCGCACCATTCCGCTGCGCCTGCCGCAGAAACGGCATAACATGTGGAGCTGTACTGGCTGGATTACTACCCCAGATCAAGATTAGTTTGCTTGAAATAAGCGCTTCCGGTGAGGGTCCAAAACTACCACCAATGGTTAAACGTACAGCCTCTTCAGCCGCATAGCCGCAGATCGCTCGCTTTAACCGTGAAGTTCCTAGGCGATTCCAGAAACGAGTATCAGTTGCAGCCCCCTGGACAAGGCCAAGCGTACCGGCATAGCTATAGGGCAAGATACACTGGGCACCATAGCGCGCGGTAATCTCCTTCCAACGATCCGTGATTTCGGCAATCGCTTCATCCCACGAGATGCGGACAAATGAGCCGCTTCCTTTCGCACCAACCTGGCGTAACGGATAGGGCAAACGATCGGGCGAATAGACACGTTCAAGATAACGATTTACCTTTGCACACAGCCATCCACGCGTGACTGAATGGTCGGCGCGACCACGTACACTTACTGCACGTCCCTGCTCATCCACATGCGTCTCTAACGCGCAGCAATCGGGGCAATCGTGAGGACATGAACCATACACAACACGTAACTGCTGCTGTTTTTCCAGATGCCCAGACGCCTTCTGTGCCATAAAATTCAACTATCCTTTCAGGAGATACAGAGTGTTCAAACCGAAGCGTCTCTTTGTTTATGCATCATTGTTCAGACTTCCGTCAAGAGCCAGCAAGCACCACAGGGGCAGCCAATTGGCAGAGCATTATTTGGAAAGGATTGAGCATCAGCTTGTCTCAGATTCCCAGGCACCGGTTGTACTCAACCAATCGAGCAGGGTTTCAGGGATGTGCGAGATAGCCTGCTGACGCTGAGAACAGCGCGGGAGGCTGTGCAGAACCATTGATCCATACTCTTTTGAGGTAACGCGGCGATCAAACAGAACAACTGCGTTGCGCTGTGTATCGCTCCACGCAAGGCGATTCAGCACTCTACGTATACGCTGTGCAGCCATTGGCACTGTCAGAGAGTGAAGCTGGTCAGAGTAGTGCTCGGCACGTGCCGCAATGGGGGGATCATTAAGCACCGGCATCGGTAAACGAGCAATAAAGAGACATTTAGGTGGACGCGTCACTTCCTCGACCCCATCCCAGAAACTCCCCGTGCCAAGCAGCACAACCCGTTCCTGAGAGTGAAATACTTGCCAGAGCTGACGTGGAGAACCATCAACACCCTGACCAAGCACAAGGATACCCCGCGCCTCCAATACCGGTTTGATCGCACCGTAGGAGCTACGCAAGGCAGCGTGCGAGGTAAAGAGAGCCACAGTCTGACCTTCTAGAGCTGTCGCGATTCGTGTAAGAGCCTCGTCCAATTGCCGTTGATATTGAGGAACATTCGGCTCAGGTACATCATTTGGTAAGCACAATAGTGTCTGTTCGTGACGCTCAGTCACTACAGAGACTGCACGGCAGCTATCGTTCTCCAGACCAAAGCGGCTGCGCACAAAAGAGAATGAGTTATCCACAGCCAGCGCAGTACCCGCAAAAATCGTTGTCGTCCCCTCTTGAAGCACCGTACGCTTGAGCAAACCCGATATCTGGACGACCTGAGAGTAGAGCACCGGCGACACCTCAACTGATTGGGTAGGAGAGGATTTTGAGCCTCCACTATGAGCATGCCCCTGTGGTTGAGGAGCAGGAGGCATACGTAACCAGAAGACCGTATCGCTGTTAGATAAAGAAAGGGCCTCCTGTAAGCGTTGTTTGTACTCTAGCAATTGAGCAGAAGCCGCCAAAAGTTCAGAGGCAACAGAGGTATCTTCCCCACTGCCAAGATCCAAACGTTGCCGTTGCCGTGGTGCGGAAAGAATCTTGTTCTCAGCCTCACGAGCGAGATCAATCACAGCTTGCAGCCGTTGTGACGCGTGGTGCCAGGCGCGCTCAACCTCCATCCAAGCCCCAAGGCGACGAATTGAGCTATTGAAGCGTAATGGTTGGTCGGTGCGCTCATTGCTTCGATTTCCTGAACGTGCCTGTGCGTCACCACGTCCCTTCCCATTCGCTCCCTGTTGCACATACTCCTCTATAAGCAAGGAAAAACTGCTGAATACTTTCTCTACCGCATTGCGAGCCTGACGTAATGTCTGAAACCAGTTGAGCAGATGAGAGTCAAGCTCAGCTTTTGCGATAGTCGGCTTTGAAGAGAGTCCTCCAGGCCCATTATCACGTAACGAAGGGGCTGCGAGCGCAAGCAATCCCTGATAACGGCCATCGGCAACCTCTGTGCCAATGGTATTGAGCAGGGCAAGCAACCGAAGTTGATCAAGCTCTGTACTGCTCCAACGTGCATTTTCTTCTTCAAGCTGATCTGCGTCGAGTATTAAACGGGTATCGATAGTGGAGAGCAAGGAGTGCGCTTGCGTCAGATTATCGAAAAGCCCTGCATGGGTCGTCACAACAATCTGTGCATTCTTTACCCGCTCTTCAGCAATACTCACGAAACAATACCCCTTGCTTTGATAGGTACAGCGTGAGTGACTTGTGCCAGAACGGGCATGGGCCGAGGGCAAGCGTTCAGAACCTGATGCGATGCGCTCCCAGGCGGACATCTCGTGCTGGAGTAGAGTTATCTCGCTGCGTTCTCCCGTCAACGTCTGCTGCGCCCACAGTCCCAACTTCGCCAGACCACGAGCTTGTTCAGCCGTCAATTCACCGCTCGTTCTGCGCAGAGCGGCACCGAACCATCGATGTGTACAAAAATAGCCGCTTCGCTCAGCCACATATGCGACTGGAAGCTGTATCTGAAGCTGCTGCTGTAAGCGAGGTAAGGTTTCCTCCATCAAGCGTCGAGCATTTTGCTGTGACGAGCAGGCAATGACAAGCCTGTGCGAATTGGACTGCACTTGAGAAGGATTTTCCATTAGCCATTCTAGAATAGGCAGTAGCGCTGGTGTATAGTCATGACCGCCAACCGTCACCTCCATTAGTAGAGGCAGATGCTGGTCTAACGCCTCTCGCACCGCCTTACGTGCCACCGTGTAGCCCATGGGAGAAGATGCGGAGAGAGGTGTCTTGGACTCCATATGCGTGTGAACTTGCTCCAGCGTTTGCAAGACAGGGGCTGTTTCTGATCCAGTCGAAGCCGTTAACACATTCTCTTCCTGTTCATGTTGCGAGATGGCAAAGGAGAGGACACGAGGGTCCATACCGAGCTGGGCGGCAAAACGATCTCCCAGGCTCCCCCGAGCAAGGGAACCACGCAAGCCATCCCGTTCCTGCCGATCACGTAACTCCTGCCGGAAGAAGTGGAGCAGCGGCCAGGTACGGGGAGCATCCAGGTGGGCAAGGTCGTTGAGGAGGGCCAGATCCACCGCATCGAGACGCTGTTGCAGCGCTAAAAATACCTTCATTGCCAGCACGGTATCCACCATTGCACGATGACGATCCTGCGGCACATGAATTCCTAGCGAATGCGCAACCTGCCCAAGGTTATAGCTGGAGAGCGACGGCAATAGCACGGTCGCCAGCTCAAACGTATCGATCAAGGGATTCGTGTGAGCAATACCCCGCAACCGTAAAAATCCGACATCAAAGGGAATGCTATGGCCGACTATAGGAAAATCACCTAGGAATTGCTGTAACTTCCTTGTGACCGATGCCAGTGTGGGTGCTCCAACAAGGTGTTCTGGCTTGATCCCTGTGAGGCGTTGCACACGGAAGGGGATTGAGCGACCGGGAGCGACAAAGGTTTCAAAGGTTTCGAGCACCTCTGTTCCCTGAAACTTGACTGCCGCAATCTCAAGAATGGCATCCTGTTCTGCATGTAATCCGGTCGTTTCTAAATCCAGTGCGACCCGAATGGAGGGCTTTTTCGCCATAAATTATCTCTTCCTAGAAGGCTCTCGACACAAGCCAGGTGTATACTCTCTTTACAGGCACTTTACTGCGAGATTGCTGATTGTGGCCAGTCAGCAAGGAGGGCGCGTGCAAGTTGTGCAGCTTTTCCGCGATGGCTGATTGCATGCTTTTGTTCCGCTGAAAGCTCGGCGGTTGTCTTGCCAAGTTCAGGGACCAGGAAAATAGGATCATAGCCAAAGCCGTTTGTGCCACGCGGTTCGCTGGTAATCACACCCTCTATCACGCCCTCAACACTACGAACAGGCCCCTGTGGCTCCGCAAGTGTGATGACACAACGGAAGCGTCCAGTACGCTCTGGGATTGGAACGTTCTGTAGCCTCTCAAAAAGAATGCGAAAGCGCTCTGGATACGGCGTATCGGCACCGGCAAAGCGAGCGGAATAGATACCGGGGGCACCTCCCAAGACATCTATCTCTAGCCCTGAATCATCTGCGAGAGAGAGGAGACCTGAGGCAGAGGCATAGGTTCGTGCTTTTAACTCTGCATTTTGTCTAAAGGTCGTGCCAGTCTCCTCTACATCTAAATCAAGGTGAATGTCCTGCAAAGATAAGAGCTGATAGGGCAGATCGGCAAAAATAGTCTGATACTCTTCCAGCTTATGACGATTCGTAGTTGCAATCAACAAGGGCCGCATGAAAGACTCCCAACTAGTGGTTGTGACACTGCTCCGTATCTTATCATATCCCTGTATCGTTGTCGAGATTGCCATTCTGTTCAAATACTAAACTCAGGAATGACAACCTGTAGTGTATCGTAGAGTTTAATTACTGTTGGCTCTAGAGCAATCCCATAAACACCTCTACGACCATAAGCATACTTTGGGAAGAGCTGAGGCTGGATCCTATGATGAGGATGAAACGATGCAAGACGTTGCCCCAGTTTCAGACAAGGATCGGTCTCGCCCTTCACCTCCAATACAGCCTGGTCCTGCTCATTAAGCAATCGTGTACCCGCAACAAGCTTAGTTGTTAGCTTGTCGAGACCGGCAAAGCAGATATTGGCACTCAACCAGGCTGGATCGATGAAAGGGATATTGAGCAAGGCGGCAATTTCGCTCACTTCAAAGGGCGACACAGCAGTGAAATGTCGAAAGTTGGGGACTACTTCGCCTGTGCTGCGCACACGAGTCACACCAGTATTGGGTTCACCAACAACACCATGATGGGGGCGAATTTCTATAGAGGGAACTGCAACCCCTGGTTGACCACTCGTCTGCTTCATGTACAAGCCAATTACAGTGAGGGTGTATGAACTTGTTCTCATGACTATTCCTCTCTTCAAGATACGTTAACCTCTGCATCATATCACCACAGCGCATAGAGAGTTTAACAATACAATTCTGTCCATTGCTTTTGTAGAGCTACTGGAAATATTTGAAAAAGTGCTTGACAAGGCTTAGCCGGAGGAGTATAATCGACAACGTCAAAAGGGCACAGAGTCTTGTAGATAAGCCGGTGTAGCTCAGTGGTAGAGCATCCGCTTCGTAAGTGGACGGTCGCGGGTTCGATTCCCATCACCGGCTTTTTTATTGTTCTTAACAGCCTCCTTACCCCTCTTTTCTGAGAACGGCAACGCGTATCTGTGCCAGTGGGTCTTGCTCAAGCGCACTCGATTTCACATCCTTTATAGAGAACCCCCACTGCTGAAGCTCCTCACTCACCCTCTTTTCGGGTACACCTGTGCGCCTACCCGAATATTCTGCAATGAGCAAAAAGCCACCTTGTTTCACATAGTGATCTAACAGGCGCTGGACGAATGCTTCCCTCAGTTCGTAAGGGACGTAGTCGAGCGTGGAGTTGACATAGTCAAAGCTTTGCGGCGGCAACCAATCCCAGGCATTACCGACGAAGATGTTGTCCGCGTATAGTGGAAGACGTTGCCGAGCCAGGGCAGCATGCATCTCTGAGAAATCGAGGCCATAGGGAATGACCTGCACACTGCGTTCCTGTGTCCAGAGCAGAATACACTCCAGGAGATAACCATTAGCACAGCCAATATCGAGAAAGGTGCCAGGACGAGTAATACAATCTGCAATTGGGCGACGTAACACTTCCCAATCCTGTGCAGTGCGTGGGGTGCGTAGACCAAAGCCGGATTGCTGCCAGGGAGATTTTCCAGCTAAATATCCTGTTTCAAGAATATTTTTTTGCTTGTCAAACCATCGACTTAGTTCTTCGTCGTCCATAATTTCCCTCGCGCGCGTTTTAGAAACATCTTTCATCATCAGATCGTAAACAGTGGACACTCGTCGCGGAACTGCTGCACAAGCTGCTCGACTTTAAACAGAGGACGGTGTAACGTTGTTGGAGCAACGATGTTTAGTGTCAAAATCTTGCTATTGAGCTTGCGCAACTTCTGTTCGTACTCAGTAGCAGCCTTTGTGACAGCTTCATTGAAGGCACGCTTTTCATAGGTGAGCAGAGGCATGCGGCGTGTGCGTAGTGTTTTGCTGCGATGCCGTATTTTGTTCAGCCTGGCCTCGATACGCTCTTTCTCGGTATCAATCTCTTTGACAAGCTCCAGTTCTGGTGGCAGAAAGCCATTGTTTTTGAGCAATCCGTAGGCCATCGCATGTTCACCAGCAGCGAAATGCTCATCCAGGTTTAATGGCTTGCCTACTCCTGGTAGGTTAGTAAATTCGCCGCGCTCCTCGGCTTTACGAATCTGCTCTTCAACGTAGTTTGTCAGACGGCGTTGAGTGTTCTTTTCCGTTGTCTGTCGTTTTGTTTGTGCCTCCAACCGTTGGGAGGCAGGAGTCTTGCGCCAATCAACAAAATCCATAGATCCACCTGATTGAATAGTTACATCTAGAAACTAGCCCTGTTGTCTCTGTCCTATTATAGTGGATTGTATAGCATACTGTGCAATAGCATAGACTTCGGCAAGAGGGAGATTGTGCTGCTGTGCCAGACGGCTACACTCCTCATACTCTGGTGCCGCGCTTATAATGTGCGTGCCAAGACGCTTGACCTTGACTGACATATCCCCAAGCGGTGTTGCGATTAGTCGAGAGGAACGCTGCGCCTTGAGACGCTGCATCTGCTGGATACGTACTCCCAGAGTGCTGCTCTCGCGCAGGAGGAGCAGAGCGAAACGCTCGCCATCTTGTGGCAGACAGATGACCGTGATACGAATCGCTGGACGATTCTTCTTCATCTGCAGAGGTGTATAGCTAACATCGAGCGCACCAGTGGCAAACAGCCGCTCCATCAGCCCACCCAACAGCTCACCGCTCATATTATCTACATGGCATTCTACTATAGCTACCCAATCAACGTCAGCCTCAGTAGTTGTTTCAACAACAGAATTGGTGGAGGAATACGTCTGACCAACACAGAGCCGTAGCCAGTTCGGTGCAGATAATGAAGAAGGAGCGAAACCATAGCCCACGCGCTCGATGTGGAACGCTGGCGTCTCAAAACGAGCCAGTTCCGCAAGTAAGGCAGCCCCTCCCACCGTCACGCGTTCGCCCTTACGTGAAGATGGTCTACATGGCACACGCTCTGCTTTGAGAATCTCCAGTGTGAGAGGATTTTTCGGCAACGGCGGTGGCGAAGCATAGAGTTGCGTAACATGTAGCGCCTCAATACTCCACGCAATACATACGATCTCCAGCAGTTCTTCCCTAGCAATTCCTGGTATTCTGTCAGTTTGAGCATCAGCAACACGTTGCACCATAGCTATTACGTTTTGTTGAGAGGATTGCGACAGGAGAGAATTGTGCAGCATGCTGAGCATATCTTGCGAACGTATTCTCTTGGGCAGAGCAGTGCTGAATTGAGCAGTGAAAGAAACACGCAGGCCATGGATATCCTGCTCATGCACACTCTCTTGTTCAAACCGATAGTCCTGGAGAGAAAGGGATGCGAGACAGCGTTGAAGTGCGTCAATAGGTAATCCTGCATTCACCACAGCGCCAAGAAGTTGTGCTCCACTTATACCAGATGTACAGTCCAGGTAGGCTATGACTCTTCTCATACGCCTGCTTTCTGTTCCGGCTTAAGAAGAGTAAGCCAGCGTGCTTTCTGCTCGGCTGAAAGCTGTGAACTCGCGTCAAGGACTGCACGGAAACTCGGATTTTTGCTCTCCAGGGTATAGGATATGCGTGTCTCTGCAACCTTCGGCAACGTCTTTGAGCCGTTTTTCCCTTGCTGCAATGACTTCTGCTTGCTAGCAAAGTATGCCCGTACTTCCTGCACAGAGTAGCCTAACGTAGTAGAAAGACGTTCCAACAGGACCTCTGGTAAAGTAACATCCTGGATCTCTCGTTGTTCGAGCAGTGAAACGATATCCTCGCTTAAATCTAGTGCATGTGCGAGTTGAGCAAGAGTAAGCTGTTGACTCTGTACAGTTGTTAGTAGCGTTGAGATTACATTGGATGGCAATGTTTCACGCTGTTTCTGAAAAGATCTTCTTTTCTTTTGTGGGTATAACGAAGATTGAGCGCTTGCAAGTGGTACATCGCTCGCTTCAAAAGTTGTGTAATATGCAAAGAAATCTGCAAGGGCATCGGCATATTGAGGATAGCGAGCTATATAGCTACTCAAACGTGGCTGTTGGCCTGCGTGAAGCTCCGCGACGTAGCGTTCAGTAATCTGTAGTAACTGCTTATCGTACTCTTCAGGCATGAGATAAATGCTCCTTTTCTGTCATCAATTCTGCACGCAGCAATCGTAAAGCTGTGTGCAAACGATTTCGTACAGTACGATCAGTAACGTGAAGGGTGCGTGCCGCCTCTTTTTCAGAGTGCCCTTCCCAGAAGATAAGCAAAATGACTGCTTTCAACTTTTCCGGCAAGTGGAGCACAATAGGCAGCAGATCGGAGAGTTCAACTGAGAGCAACATCTGTTGTGCACGCTCATCTATTACCTCTAACGAACTGGAGGTGTGTTCAGACCGATGTTGTAGCAAACGTTCCAGGCTATCGACAAGAGTACGCGGAATACGTGTGCATTGTGTATGCCAGCGTCCCTCGCGCTTCATATACGAAGTATATACGTGCTTGCGCTCAAAGTACAGACAGTGAAGAAAATTTTCCTCCCAGAAGGTGCGAGTAGGATCAAGCAAAGCTCTTAATAGATGTTCATAGAGATCTGCACATATATCATGTAAGAGAGCTTGTTGTTCCTCAGCAGGCAGTGTCAGGGTTCCTATCACTCGATATGCCCAGCGCTCATTGAGCAAACGGATGCGTCGAAATATACATTCAACCACACGTTCCCGCCCTTGTTTATCGCCAATCTGCAGCGTATAGCGCACAACCTTGACGAGCACCTCCAAAGGAATTTCTGGCTCTGCAATCGCTTGCCAGAATGCAACCGAAGCATAGACTGGAAGCGCGGCATAGAACTCGGCCAGATTTGCACGTCGTTTTAGCAGAGCGTTTGCCTCATCAGACGCGTTTGCAGGAGAAGATTCCATATCCACCCCCAATACCTCCACAGAAAAATCTTTTCGGCAACTATGCGCTACTGTAGCAACGCCAAGAGATACACTTCCCGACGACTACAGGCATACATGTTCTCTTCAGAGAATACGTCGGAGAGTAAAAAAAGCGGAAAGAAATTTCTTCTTTCCACCATCTTGCTGGAAATATCAAGCAGTCTGGCGATGATAGTCGATAGCGTTACGGTAGACCTCGACATAGCGTTCCGCCGAAGCATGCCAGGAGTGATCAGCTTTCATACCATGTCGTTGAATAGTACGCCATACATCTTTGAAGCGATAAAGCGCCATAGCTCGTACAATAGCAGCAAAGAACTCCCAGGGATCATAGTTTTCAAAGCTAAAACCATTTCCGGCACTGGTTGCTGGATCATACTCCTGTACAGTATCAGCCAGTCCTCCAACACGCCGCACAATTGGCACGCAGCCATAACGCATGGCTATCATCTGATTGATGCCACAGGGTTCAAAACGCGAGGGCATCAGGAACATGTCACTCCCTGCGAAAATGCGCTGCCCCAGTTCTGTATTGAATGTAAGAAAAATGGCGATCTGTTCAGGATAACGCGCGGAGAGATCCTGAAACATCTCCTGATAGTGTTGATCACCGATACCCATCAGCACCAATTGTACACCCTGAGCTAGCAAAGGCTGGATAATCTTGGCCAGCAGGTCAAAGCCCTTTTGATCAGAGAGACGCGAAATCATCGACAGCAACGGCACATCAGCTCGTTGAGGCAAGTGAGCTTGCTTTTGCAGCGCCGCCTTATTCTCCTCTCGCTTCTCTAGAGAAGAGGCATCGAAGCGCACCTGAATATAGTGATCCGTAGTGGGATTGACCTCCTGATAGTCAACGCCATTAAGAATACCGAAGAGACGGTCACGGCGCGAGCGCAGCAGATGATCGAGTTTTTCACCAAATGTCGGAGTCAAAATTTCCTGTGCATAGCGCTCACTCACCGTCGTAATTGCATCCGCGAACAGAATGCCGCGACTCATAATGTCTACAACATTCGCAAACTCAGTGACTTGAGGATAAAGGAAGCCTGTAGCCGCTACACCAGCCACCTCTAATAAGCGGTAGCCAAAGATGCCATGATACGCAAGATTATGAATAGTGTAGACAGAGGCAGTATGAGAGAAGAAGGCATCGTCACGATACGCAGTATTCATCCAATTTGGCACAATACCCGTATGCCAATCATTGCAATGAACCACATCAGGAGACCAGTTGAGCGCGCGCATCGCCTCAAGAGCTGCACGGCAGAAGAGAATAAAACGTTCGCCATCATCTGTATAGCCATAGATGTTCTCACGCTCAAAATAGCGCGGCGCATCAATCATGTAGACAGGTATAGCATCGCCGATCTGTCCCCGCATCACACTCGCCGTTACCTGATAGGTACCCATACTGACAGAAAGGCCGTCCAGAATCTTGACCAGATGAAAACGCTCTGGACTCACCTGTCGATAGCGCGGCATAACCAGGCGTACATCATGTCCAAGGGATTGTAGAGCCTTGGGTAGAGCACCTACCACATCAGCGAGGCCACCCACTTTTGCGAATGGCACAATCTCAGCCGCCAGGATCAGCACCTTGAGAGGTTGTTCGGACTGCATACAAGTTCCCTCCCACATCTAGTATCTATCCTTTTATTTTGGCACTTTTGCTCTCTATTTGCAAGGGAGCTTTTTGCAATGCAACAAAGTCGTCCCCGGCTAAAGTTTTATTGAA
>DAOUDD010000194.1:0-10118 GCA_034431765.1 Ktedonobacteraceae bacterium
AGACCTTTTGCCAGCAAGCGGCCTGACTGACTGGCTTTCTTCTTCTCCTCCTCGTCGAAGCGTGGAAGCAGGAGTTGGTAGACCTGGACGGGATCAACGCGTTTCAGCGCCTCTTCCTGTGAGATCAGGCCTTCCTCGACCATGTCAACAGCGACCTTGACCGCTGCCGGCGCGTTGCGCTTGGCCGAGCGGGTCTGCAACATATACAGCTTGCCCTTCTCAACCGTGAACTCCAGGTCCTGCATGTCACGGTAGTGGCGCTCCAGGCGGTTCGCGATCTCCTGGAACTCCTGGTACACAGCAGGTAGGTCCTCTTGCAAGCGACTGATCTTGGATGGCGTGCGGATACCAGCCACAACGTCTTCACCCTGCGCGTTGAGTAGATATTCACCATACAGAACTTTTTCGCCTGTGCTGGGATTGCGCGTAAAGGCAACACCTGTGCCGCTATCGTTGCCCATATTCCCGAAGACCATCGTCTGGACGTTGACGCCAGTACCCAGGTCATGCGGAATCTTGTTGAAGTTGCGGTAGTCAATGGCACGCTTATTGTTCCAGGAGGAGAAAACAGCCTCAATAGCTTTGTGGAGCTGCTGGAAGACATCGGTCGGGAAAGGTTCACCGGACTGGCGCTCCGCGATCTGCTTGAACTCAGCAACAATCTTTTTGAGATCTGAGGCAGAGAGCTCGGCGTCGCTGGAAACTCCAGCCTGTTCTTTATAGCGGTCAAGAACGGCCTCGAAATCACGTGGCTCCGTATCAAGAACGATTTTACTGAACATCTGGATGAAGCGGCGATAGGCATCATAGGCGAAACGCTCATTGCCTGTCAGCTCCACCAGCCCTTGTACCGTCTCGTCATTGATACCCAGGTTGAGCACTGTATCCATCATGCCTGGCATCGAAAATTTGGCACCAGAGCGCACAGAGACGAGCAGAGGATTCTCCTTCTTGCCAAAGCCTTTGCCTGTCTGCTGCTCAATGATGCGCAGTGCCGCCTGCACCTGTTCCCAGACACCAGTAGGAAACTGCTTGCCGGCCTCATAGTACCCGTTACATGCTTCAGTCGTGATAGTGAAACCTGGAGGGACGGGTAACCCTGCATTGGTCATCTCTGCAACGCCTGCTCCCTTACCGCCGAGCAGCTCGCGCATCTTCGCATTGCCTTCACTGAAAAGGTAGACCCATTTGCGCGGAGATTGCTTAACAGCCTCTTCAAGCTGCGAATGGGTAATCTGTTGCGTCATAAAAAACATCCTCCAACTGCTTGTAGTGGGGTAATTGGATATGGACAGGATGTCCTATCCTGCAAAATAAAATTGTAACTTTTATCTACTCAAGACGATGCCTCTAGCCCAACGCAATATCTTACGTGCGCTCTGAATATAGTTCCCAGCTTGCTCCGCATTGATTACTTCATCAGCTTCTTCCGGTGGAGTATCAACGTAAAAGGCCTCTGGATGAAACGGAGTAAGCTTCTCCAATTGGTCTTGAATATCTTCTGGTGCGCCAACCAGTACACCTAATGCATGTAAGTCATGGTTATACATAGAACGATGGCCGAGTCTCAGCAAACTGACTGACTGAACTGCTTTCTCCGCTGCCTGATTACAGAAATCCACACAGGCAAAATGCCGTCCCAGACTTAGCTCAACTGTAGCGGTCGCCATATCCTGCGCTGCTTCCGCAAAAAGTCCAAGCGCACCTTGCAGATCGCTGTCCTGGGAGCGAATTACATCTTCGGCACTATCAGGTTGCGCAAATTCCGACCCATCAGAAGAAGCGGTTGCCAATTCGGAAGAGTCCGCTGTCGGTGAAACTCCTTCCAGAAGGAGCCTCTCCAGTTCGTCTTCGTTGCCATCCCCTGGCACGCTATTCTTGTTATCATCTCGATGGAACATGCGTATTTCCTCGTGTGATACTTCAAGATCTTGTGCGGAACCCACTGTTGCTCATGCAGCTAGCACAGCTAGCACTTCGCGCTCAGAGTTCCAGCAGCAGTAAACAGATGTGGTTGAGAAAGCACTAGAGGTTGCAGGTAACGTGTTACAGCGCAATTATGAGCTGGTATGCACATAGTATGCCCTATGACGACGTTATGTCAATCTTGCCCTTGTAGTATCCCAATTATGGGTTAGAGAAGAAGGAGAAAGCCGCCTCACGCCGCGTTCCACCGAGAGAGTATACATGAATACGGCGGGAAGGTCAATTCATTCTGCTGCCCTGCTGCCCTTGCCCCCGTTTCTCCGACGGTATTGAACTTGAAACGTCATGCGCCGTTGGCACGTGACGTTTCAAAATTCCAGGTGGCTCATACCATGTTCAGCTTTGCAAAACACTAAAACCGAGCACTGAAGCTCCTTCAGATAATACACGCTCCTGTTGGTTTATTTGTGGAGCCACGTCTCCTTTAGATTGTTTCCAGGCTGTCAGAATAAGGGAAGGGCTATCTTGAAGAAGATGTCCCCATGCAGATAGATAACTTGTATCACTCTGATCTGTCTGATAAATTTTGATATTGCTTGTACTAGCTTTATCCGCAATTGCTTGTAAAAGCAACACGATATCTATTTTGACCTCTGTTGAATCTCCACTACCCGTAAATTGTTGTGACACACCTTGAATTGTGGAATACTTCTCTATACTTGTTTGCCTCTCTCCCAGGCAAGCGAGATAAGAGAGCAGGTCATCAAGCTGAAAGAGAGAACGTTCAATTAGAGTAAATGTGTATTTACCTCCTTTCTGCATCTTCTGCACCATGTTTCTTAAAGAGGCAATGGGTTCCTGTTGTTGCGAAAACACGCCTTCGAGAGAGGGACCAGGACACCAATTCACAGGCAGCTTGCCAGATAACTTCGTTGTGTTCTCCTGGACCAGTGGGGGAACAGAGCGAGACCAGGAAGGACGCGAGGTAAGTCCATTGATGCTTACAAGCGAACCTGCTAACCAGGAAGGAATCTGTGGCGCAGTTGTGTTTGTATAGTAGTACTCCCCATCAAGCGTTTTATAGCGCATGATGAGCACGTGAAAGAGCCTTTGAACCTGCTCAATTGTTCCACTGAAGTCGATGAAGAGGCGATGTGGATAGGTCTGCGTGATGGTAAAACCATTTGTTTCTAGAAACTGACGGAGATTGTCATATATTTTCTGGTCAGGACTGAATTGACGAATGTACTGATCAAGAGTCAGAAAACGCTTTAGAGATCCTGCATGTTGCCTTTCTATAGCCTGCACATAATTTGTCAGTTCCTTCTGATGACGTGGTTGTAAACCGATTGAAAGCGTAACGCGTCTTTCTACAGGCATAGGACCTATACTCTGGCTCTGTATCAACCGTGGGGAAAGAGCAGCAGGGAAAGCGACCGTTTGTGTCGTATCAACAGCCTGAGCAAAGCTGAGTCGTAGTAACTGTGAAGCCGCGACGCTAATAAGTAGCAATAGTGCGAGGAGTGGAGATAGCAGTGGCAGCAGCCTGGCATAGCCAGCGCTACTATGTCCTGAACGTCTCATCCTCGGAAAACGCAAAAAGAACAGAGGCATTTTATAACATTCTCCCTTCAAACCGCCTGCACATGCACATGTTTCTCTATGGCACATGACAGCTTTCGCTGTCTCGAATAGTACCTTTGTCAGCATCTTCTACCATGATAATGATGGGTGGGAATATTCCAAAATGAATGGGAGGATGGTACTAATAGCACAGGAGTATTTCTCTGTAAATGAGTGCATTGTCTGACGTGCTAGAAACAGAACGCTCGAAATGAACAGGGTTCTAGGAGTAAGGACCGCTCTTTCTTTCTGAGAAGTCGAAAAGAGGCGCGACAGCGCAGTGGAGTATTTGGCTGTTATGTTCTATTCCCAAGCTATTCCTGGTATACTACAAATGCAACCCAAACAAGTCTCTGTTAAAAATACATACGTTCTTGAGAAAGTGCATGCAAGTATGCCTGTGGAGAAATCGGTTGATTCGCAGAGAGAGCAAGCTCTGGCGAGTGAAGCCATCCTGATACAATTATATGAACAGTTCCGCCGTCCTATCCACTCTTATACCTATCGCTTGCTCGGTAACCAGGAAGATGCCGACGATGTGACGCAGGAAGTGTTTGTTCGCGCCTGTACTTCATGGGAGCAACTGTACGAGAAAGATCGTCTCTCATCCTGGCTCTATCGAATTGCAACGAATCTTTGTGTTGATGCGTTGCGCCGCCGCAAGCGTATTTCCTGGCGTTCACTATCACCCAATCCTCAGAACGAGCAAAGTTCTGAAGAGGGCATGAGCAATGCGCTCTACGCCTTCCTTGCCGATTATGGTGGTATTCCAGAAATAGCTGAGCGTGAGTTAATTCACCTTGCTCTTGCTCAGCTTGCACCTGATTATGCCTCTGTCCTGGTTCTCAATGCCGCTCAAGGCATTCCTTATCAGGAAGTTGCTGAGATCGTAGGCATCACGCCCAATGCGGCTGCCACGCGTATCTCACGTGCAAAAAAAATGTTTGCGGAACAGTATCAAAAACTTAGTAAAGATGCTGCCGGCAAAAGGGAGCAGCGCCGATGAACTACAGCAATAATTCTTATAATACCTATCCAAACGAACCCGTTCAGCTTCCTCCTCTCCCACCTGTTGGAGTAACAGGAGAGGTTGCCTGCTCAACGATAAGTCTCTACCTGGCGGTTTGGAAAGACCTTCCTCCTGATCAGCAGCGTCTCGTTTCTGCACATGTACGGTCCTGCCCGCAGTGTTCGAGGGAGCAGCGTGTTTTAAGCTCTGTGACAAACCTGGTTAACTACCTGCCCTCCTCGGAGCCGTCCGCTCGGGTTGATCAGGCAGTGCGCGAGGCAATCGCGGCACGTACTGCGCGCGTTTCAGCACAACGTACAGCGAAACGTGGCGCACTGGTTTCTGTGTTACCCCCATCAGCTATCCGGCGGGTGAGTCGTCGCTCTAGCAGTAAGTGGGTCCCGCTACTAGCAACTGCGGCCGTGCTGGTGTTGGCTCTGCTGACTTCTGCCTACTTTGTGTTCGGTCATGGCACCACTGGTCAGTCAGCAACAGTGCAACAACAGGCAAAACTGGAATTGCCGGCTAACCTTTCCTGGAGTAATTCTATCCTTTATCAAACACAGACTGGCACACGTGCGAACGGCGAGCACTACGAGGTGAAGGGCTACCACGATCTTGGTGCAGGTGCAAGCAATGTCGAGCAGTCTATACCTGGAAAGGTGGACATCGTAGTTCTCAAAGATGGTCAAAAAGGTCTGAGCCTGGATATGAAGCATCGCGTGGCCCAGTGGCATCCTGAGGATGGACAGGATGAGATCGGGGCAATGTTTGACCTGGCACGCCTCCGTAGTGATCTTCAGAGTGGGAAGGCAAGCTACCTGGGAAAGGATCACTTCAATAATCAGGAGGTCTATCGCATTCGCATGGCGGATGGGCACATCCTCTTGCTGGACATGCACTATCAGCCTGTCAACGTACTTGAAAACACGGGTGGCAAGGTAAATCCTATGTTTGATAGTCTTAGCTGGCTCCCTCCATCTCAAGTCGCTTCCTCTGTATGGGATATGAAAATTCCCAAAAATTTCAGAGAGGGCACTTCCCCTATGGATTTGTAGCATAAAAAGCGCGGAGACAACAACTTCGCGCTTTTTGTGTCTGCTCCTTTAAAGCATCCCCATTCTTGCTCATGTTTGCATCATAGTCCGTAAACAAGTCTCTTCTTTTGTGATGGGATTTTTGTGCGCGGATCGTGCGCAAAAATCCCATCACAAAAGAAGATAAGCGCAGCAGGCGGAAGCATATAAGCGAGAGTCGAAAACCCTGCCGCCCTCTTCTCTCCATTTGACCGTGTTGTCACAGGAATTGTACAATAGGAAGAAGCGTTAAATTTAGTGACTCCATAAAAAAAGTATAACTGCTTCTCGAAAACCTGAGTGCAACGCACAAGACGCGAAACACTCCTTGCACAAACCTGAGCGCGGTTTGCTCTGTGCAGAGCATCCGTTTGTGTCTTACAAGAGGGGCGTCCGTTTTCGTAGAAGATCTAATTTATTCCTTCACGTAAGACGTTTCCACATTGTTGTGGAAAAGCAGCTACAGAGGAGAGAGAATCGTGGCAGAACACACAGAGCACGCAGAGCATATCCCTGTAATTGTTGGTGCGGCCCGGACGCCGGCGGGTAAATTTCTTGGCAACCTTGCAAGCTTCACAGCTCCCCAGCTAGGTGCAATTGCGATAAAAGAGGCAATTCAACGTTCCGGTATTGATCCACATACGGTAGAAGAAGTCATCTTTGGCAATGTTGTATCCGCAGGTGTCGGCCAGGCACCCGCACGTCAGGCTACATTAGGGGCAGGCTTACCCGATGATACCCCTGCTGTAACTGTCAACAAGGTCTGCGGCTCTGGCTTGAAAGCGGTGATGTTTGCTGCGCAGGCTATTCGTGCAGGTGATGGACAGGCTTTCGTTGCTGGCGGCATGGAAAGCATGAGCAATGCTCCATATCTGCTGCCCAAAGCGCGCACAGGATATCGTATGGGTGATGGTAAGATTGTTGATAGTGTTGTACACGACGGTCTCTGGTGCGCCTTTGAAGATGTGCATATGGGCAACGAGGCCGAGATTATCGCTGAGAAATTTTCTATCACCCGTAATGAGCAAGATCAGTTTGCGCTGCAAAGTCATCAACGAGCTGCTGCAGCAACTGCATCTGGTCACTTTAAAGAAGAGATTGTACCGATCGAGGTGAAACAGAAGAAAGGTGTTCTCGTTGTAGATACTGACGAGCCTATCCGTTCTGATACCTCTTTAGAAGCGCTTTCTCGTTTGCAACCGGCTTTCCTCGAAGGTGGGACCGTTACCGCTGGAAATGCTCCCGGCTTAAGTGATGGAGCATCCGCGACTGTCGTAGTTGATCAGTCGCTTGCACGTGCGCAAGGACTCCCTGTTCTGGCACGAATAACAGGCTATGCTTCGGCTGCAATCACTCCAAAGTATATCTTCGCCGCTCCCACCCGTGCTGTACGTCGCCTGTTAGAGCGCACAGGCATGCAACTCAATGACTTCGACCTGATCGAGGTCAATGAAGCTTTCGCGGCCCAGACCCTTGCTAACGGCAAAGAGCTGGATTGGGATTGGTCCCGTGTCAACGTTAACGGAGGCGCAATTGCGCTCGGTCATCCTATTGGTTCCAGCGGTTCCCGTGTGTTGATCTCTCTGATCTATGAACTGCGCCGTCGTGGTGGTGGTCGTGGGCTGGCAACGTTATGTCTTGGAGGTGGTGGTGCAGTCGCGATGTCGGTTGAAGTGTAAGAAGATAGGATACTCTCAGCTACAGAAGGAAGTGCAGGAAGAAAGCAAGAGATTGATGCTATTATAAAGGGCTTTACTGGTCGCATTGCTTATGCCATTCCTGATCCCCATATCGAACGCTGGTTTTTACTTGACGCTTCAGCATTCAAAAAAGTTTTAGGCAAAGGATGTTCAGCTCACACTCAGAAGTGTGAGCGGGATCTTTACAAGCGCCTTCTCAAAGATGCTGTGCGAAACGCAGGGGTACATCCTTTGCTTGGTGGCATAGAATACACGGAAGATCTGGTGAATGCTATGGAGCGAGGAGGAGACACTTTTGGCAAACTGCTCAAAGAGCTACGTCATTACTATTAAATATCGGTACAGGAGATACTAGTAATGTTCTTCTCACTATGAACATCCATTCTTGTATGAAAACGAAACCATACAATTTCAGTATGATACAATAAAGCATAACCTGACAAAGAATTCTATCCGCACAGAAGAGATTCCTTCTTGCCTTGCAGCTCGTAGAGGAGAATGCTTACATATGCTTGAGCAGAAATCGACAGAGACAACGCCGCCTGTTGTCGAACAAGGCACGCTTTTTTCCGCTGAAGAACTGGCCCGCCTTACGGTAAAGCAGACACGCTGGGAGGAGACGACGCTTCAGAAATCAATCGAGCGCATCCCCGAGCGCGAAAATTTGATGACAACCTCCAGCGTGCCTATTGGACGGCTCTATACACCTCAGGATAATACCCGACTGGACTACGAGCGTGATCTGGGCTTCCCTGGTGAGTACCCCTACACACGTGGCGTGCAGCCGACAATGTATCGGGCTAAACCCTGGACGATGCGCATGTTCGCAGGCTTTGGGACGGCTGAAGATACGAATGCACGCTTCAAGTATCTGCTCAAGCAGGGGCAGACGGGACTCTCGACGGCCTTCGATATGGCAACGCTGTACGGATATGATACCGATCATCCCCTTGCAGAGGGTGAATTCGGCAAGTGCGGGGTAGCAATCTCGTCGCTGGCAGATATGGAAATTCTTTTCGCCGACCTGCCGCTCGACAAAATTACGACCTCGATGACGATCAACAGTCCCGCCGCCGTTATCTGGGCTATGTACATCGTCAACGCGGAGAAGCGTGGCTTCCCGATGGCGAAACTCGGAGGCACGCTCCAGAATGATATCCTGAAAGAGTACATCGCGCAAAAGGAATTTCTCTTTCCACCAGAGCCATCGCTACGCCTGGTGACGGATACGATTGAGTTTGGTGCACGGCACATGCCACGTTGGAATACTATCAGTATCAGTGGCTATCATATTCGCGAGGCAGGTGCAACGGCGGTTCAGGAACTCGCTTTTACGCTTGCCGACGGTCTGGCTTATGTTGATGCGGCGCTGCAACGTGGCCTGAAGATCGACGAGTTCGCGCCGCGCCTCTCCTTCTTCTTCGATGTCCATAACGACTTCTTTGAGGAGATCGCCAAGTTCCGCGCCGGACGCCGTCTCTGGGCAAAGTTGATGCGTGAGCGCTATAGGGCGAAAGATCCCCGTTCGTGGATGCTGCGTTGCCATGCTCAGACAGCCGGAGTCTCGTTGACAGCCCAGCAACCCGAAAATAACATCGTGCGTACAACTGTGCAGGCACTCGCCGCTGTGCTTGGTGGTACTAACTCGCTGCATACCAACTCGCTCGATGAGGCACTCGCGCTTCCCACAGAGAGGGCGGTGCTGATTGCCTTGCGAACTCAGCAAATTCTCGCCAGCGAGAGCGGTGTTGTCAACACTGTTGATCCGCTCGGTGGCTCCTACTTTATAGAAGCACTTACTGACGAGACTGAGCGTGCGACACAGGTATATCTGGACCAGATCGATGCACTTGGCGGTGTGCTGCCATGTATTCAGAACGGCTTCTTCCAGCGTGAGATCGCTGAGTCAGCCTATCGTTATCAACAGGAGATTGACGCTCACCAGCGCACGATTGTCGGCGTGAACGACTACATTTTGAATGAGCAGGTCAAGGTTCCAACACTCTACGTTGATTATGAAGGGCAAAAAGCGCACATCGAACGCTTACAGCGTGTTCGTCGCGACCGCAATCAGCAGGAGACCCATAAAGCACTTGACACACTTCGACGCAGTTGCGAGAACGAGGAAAATACAATGCCTGCACTGCTCGATGCAGTACGCTCCTATGCAACATTAGGCGAAATTATGGATGTCTTCCGCACGGTTTTCGGCGAATATATGGAACCCGCCGTGTTCTGATTACTGAACTGGGAAACCTGCCCCCTCTCCAGTACAGGAAAAGGAGAAAACTGCTTGCCCTGAAAATTTACATCTTTTTACATAGGTATATCGACATATCGCCGAAAGTGCCCTTCTCCCCTATAAATTCGTAACTTTTGGTTCTCAATCCTCTCACAAGCGCTTTGAGCCAGAGTTACAGCCCGAAAGGAAAGGCTGTAACTTTGGCTTCATCCGCTCTCAGTCTCTCACATGGGTGAGGGAAATGTTGTCAGCAGAGACAGGTTCATATCCCCTGGAAAACAGATAGTCAGCCTGGCAGGTCGGCACCGCTTGTTTGATCCATTGGCATAGTGTTTCGTCTGGAAAGGTCGTTTGTAGAGCCAGCACAATGCCCTGTTGCTCGTTCTGCTTCCAGATGCCAGGTTTCCAGATCAACGGATAGGAACTCAACCTGGTCTGAAGAATTTGTTCTAACTGGTCCACTCCGCTGTCCTCAACACGCAGCTAGAGCAAAGGAGTATAGCCATTTTTGAGGTAAAAACCGTGAGCCTCTGGCGCTGCTC
>DAOUDD010000195.1:0-3986 GCA_034431765.1 Ktedonobacteraceae bacterium
AACGTATTTCCAAATGGAGTCGAGCGTGGGGAAGGCAGTAGTGATTCAGAAAACAGAAATGATAAGGGAGATAAAGGTGGGAAGAAAAATAAAGGCAAGAAATAATTGAGTTTATTAGATTGGTGAAGAGGTAGAGATCTATGAATACAGAAGATATCCAAGAAATTTTGCACCGTCTTCAGTTGGAAGATCCCGCTGAGAGAATAGAAGCTCTGTATGAGTTGCATGATAGAGAACCAGTGGAAGACCTTCCGGTTCTGATAAATCTGCTTTCGACAGACCCAGACCCAGATGTACGAACAGAAGCAGTTTTTCTGTTGAGAGCCTTCAGTAATCAATCATCTCTGCCTGATACAGTTGGCATCGCTCTACTCGAAGCTCTTAATGATGAATATGCCGATTTGCGTAGCAGAGCGGCGGGAACACTCGGCGCTTTACACTATCTTCCAGCAGTAAAACGCTTACAGATGCTGGCACAGGACGATAAGGAATGGTATGTACGAACTTCTGCAGTCGAGGCGCTTGGCCGCATAAAAGATGAAGCAAGCCTTCCCATTATCGAGCAAGTGATCAGTGATCCAGATTTTGAGGTAGGACGATATGCGGTCATTGCACTGGACGCATTTAAAAACCTGCCTCAGGTAGCCACCTTTGTGGAAAAGCAACTTGCCTCTGACAAGAATCATCCTCTGGTACAAGCCGAGTTATTGTCGCTGAGCTATCGCATGGGCAATTATTCCCGCTTACATAAACTGCTCGAACTGCTTGAGAACGCTGAGAATGATGATATGGGTGATGAGATGCTCAATGTGCTGATCAATCTCACTGGTGAGTACGCTGTGGCAGATGTGAGAAACCAGCGAGATATTATTGAGGCAAGCTTACAAAAGGTTCTTGCTGAGTATCCCATCCTTCATTTGAGTGTAGAAAGTGTACGTAGAAACCTGACTGAATTAGACAAGTGAGATCACCTTAAGAGAAGTTATGACTAATTCTAGTGTAGAGGCATTAGTAAAGGAAAGTCATACTTCTGATCCTATGAGACAGGTTCAGGCGTTGATCGAACTCATTAAAATACATAATGAGTCAGTCGTACCAAGCATTATCGACTTGCTAGAGTCTGATAATGAAGAGGTGCGCGCAGAATGTGCCAGAGTGTTGGGATATTTAGGGGATAGCGAGCGAGACTTGGTTGGCTCATCACTATTGCGTTTGATTGATGACGAGGATGATCGGGTGAGAAATGAGGTGGTTGAGGCGCTTGGACTACAGCTGTATCCTTTGGCACTTGAGCCGTTGAAAAGGATTTTGCGTAGTGATCCCTATTGGGTTGTGCGTGCGTCCGCTGCAGAGTCGTTAGGGAATTATGGGGATCAGTCGGTTTTAGCTGATCTAGAACAGGTGTTACAGGATGAGGATGAAGAGTCAATTGTGCAAGCATATGCTGCTGCCTCTATTGGCTTGCTCGCTGATGCTGCTTTTCGTCCACGTTTAGAACGCTATGTTGATGTGGATGCTCCTATTGATGTGCAGAGTGATGTGTTAGCAGCTCTCTATCGGTTGGGAGGGAAAGAGCGCCTGGAAGCCCTGCTTCAGTTGTTGCAAAGTGCTGATGAGGATGATGTACCGAGTACTCTCAATACAATTAAAGATCTTACCGAACGAAAGTATCCACCAACATTGCTAGCCGACGCACCACGAATTCGTCAAGCTCTTAATGTAGTGGTGCAACGCTTCCCATTGAGGTGGGGTCAGGTGAAAGAGATTGAGGAGAATTTGACGAGGCTAGAGCAGGAGGGTGGATAGATTGACCATTATTAAGGGAACCAGTTGCTCTTTCTGTAGTAATGTTTGAGACCGAAGGAATGCAGAGTGAACGCGAAAGGTATCATTCATATATTGGAAAATCCATGTGGTGGTTTAGCTGCTAAGTGGAAAGTCAGGGATGAGGCTCCTATAGAAGAACTTATTGCGGCCATGCATGAGTCGAAAACAGTAGATATGACTGAAATTTTGTGTGAATTGCTAGGGAAACGGAAAGATCCGAAAGCTGTACCTGTTCTCCTTGAAGCTCTACAGGATATTCATGAGGCGGTTCGGTCTGAGGCAGCCCAGGCCCTTGCAATGATAGAAAGTCCACTCGCTGGTGAGCCGCTCTTGAAGCAGTACCTTAAGGAGGAGGAAGAGAATGAAGCTGCCAGGGTTTGGCAAGTCATAGCACTTGGGGCAGTACAGTATCGTCCGGCTATTCCCTATCTTATTCAGGCGTTGCAGGATGAGCGCTTGCGCTTTTATGCTGTGCTTGCCTTAGGTGAGTTGAAGGCTACGGAAGCGAAGAAAGAGATGCAAGAAGCGTTGGATGGTGAAAAAGGTGATTATAATCGTAGAGAGATGATAAAAGCGCTGCAAATGCTTGAGAAATAGAAGTGGAATGGGTACGATGATGCTTCTCTAAGTTTGTCAAGGGGAGATGGGAAGAGATTATGTTTGCAGGGTTGATGTTAATGTTATGAGTGACTACATTCGTGGAAATATTTTGATATCGAATCTGACAGAGGTTTTATATGAAGATGTTATAAGAATTTGTTATGACATCCTTGGTTCAGGAGTTGAATATCAAAATGATGCTCAAGGGTATATCGTCTCTGTTCCTGTACCGATAGAGATGGTACTTGAGCAAGTTGGAAAAAATGGAGGTGGATCGTTGAGTGGTAGAGCCCCATTAACCGGTGAAGTGAGAGGGACTTGAAAAAATCGGCGTCCATTGGCACGATGTGTCAATGCAAAACAACACAGCAACGCCAATGGAACCGTCAGAGCAATTTTGCCCGAATCCGACGTGTTCCGCAAGAGGCCAAATGGGAGCGGGCACGATTACCATTCATGATCGAAAGCGACGGCGCTATCGGTGTAAGAGCTGTCGCAAGACATTCAGCGAGCGTCGTGGCACCCTGTTCTTTGGGCTACGCAAACCAACGGAGGTCATTGTGATCGTCGTGACCCTGCTGTCCTACGGCTGTCCCATTCAGGCGATTGTCCACGCCTTTGACCTCGATGAGCGAACTGTTGCCGCGTGGCGGGATCGTGCAGGAAGCCACTGTGAGCAGGTCCATCACGCCCTGGTGGAGCAAGGGCAGGTGGATCTGGTGCATGTGCAAGCCGATGAACTGCGTATCAAAGGGCGCACCTTCATTGGATGGATGGGTCTTGCCATAATGGTTTCCACCCGGCTCTGGCTCGCGGGGACCGTGAGTCTGACCCGAAACACGCACCTGGCTGATACGTTGCTCCAGCAGGTTCGCCGGGCGGCTCAAGCGCTGCGTCCACTGCTGATCGTGACCGATGGGTGGGCGGCCTATCCCAACAGTATTCGTCGCGCCTTTCGTGAGCGTGTCAAAGCCACGCGAGGCAGAGGGCGTCCGCAATTGCGGATCTGGAACGACCTGCACATTGGAACCGTGATCAAGCACACGCACAACAAACGACTTGTGGAGATCACGCGTCACATAACCCACGGCGTCTGGGAGCGGACCGAGCACCTGCTCCAGCTGTCGAGAGGAGGAAGCGTGCTCACTACTGCCTTCATTGAACGCTTGAATGGGACGTTTCGCCAGCGACTCGCCTGCTTGACCCGCCGGTGCCGCCATAGTGCTGCTCGGCTCCAGACGTTACACACAGGGATGTATTTGATTGGATGCACCTACAATTTCTGCGTGCCCCATCAGGAACTTTCCAAAGGCACGCTGTGGGGGAAAGCCACATCACCGGCGATGGCTGCTGGCTTGACCGATCATGTCTGGAGCCTCTCTGAATTGTTCACGTACAAAATCGCCCCTCCACCGTGGGTGGCTTCTAAGAAACGTGGGCGACCGGCAAAAACGACTGCGCCAACTGGGAGCACGCTGAGCAAACGAAAGCTTCTTCGACCCTTGCTCCGCCTTCGCAAAGGGGAATTATGCTCAACCACCGGTTAATGTGGCTCTACC
>DAOUDD010000196.1:0-21529 GCA_034431765.1 Ktedonobacteraceae bacterium
TGTTGGATGCCTCTTTCCAAGTTTACATCCTCCAAGAAAGTCCGTCAAGCCCAGAACCCTTTGCGCATCTCCTCGTTTTCTTGCCGCAAGCGCTGGTTTTCTTCCTTGAGCACTTCGAGGTCTTTGAGCAACCGGTCCACATTCATGTTTCTACTTTACTCAGTTTCTTCTGCAAACTCAAGCCCTCTCGGACTTTTCTCCTAAGGAGCCTGAGTAGTTACGGCCCATCCTAAAGTTCAGAGGCAGCATGAAGATTTTGCCAGAAAACAGGCAAACGCGCTTGTCAGGTCTCACGACCTGATTGCCGGTGAATGGCAGACGAACAAGTCACGTGGTTGAAGGAAGAATCCCTTAGCCAGGGGAGTGTCAATTCTCATTCTATGGCTTTTCGCGTCAAGAAACCTGAGAGGTTGGTCTGACAACGAGTTCGTTCACGTCAACATCTGCCGGCTGCTCAATAGCATAAGCGATGGCGCGCGCAATAGCCGCTGCTGGAATCGCATTCCGGCGATACTCTTTCATAAATTGTCTTGCCTCTTCATCTGAAATGCTCTCGGCAAGTTCGGATTCCGTTACGCCCGGAGATACGAGTGTCACGCGAATATTTTGCCCAACTTCCTGCCGCAATCCTTCGCTGATTGCTCGAACAGCATATTTGGTGGCGCAATACACCGCCAGAGTCGGGGATACCGCGTAGGCTGCGGTGGAAGCTACGTTGACAAATTGACCAAACCCTTGCTCCTTCATGATTGGAAGCCCGGCAGCAATACCATGGAGCACACCACGAATATTGACATCGATCATACGGTTCCATTCATCAATCTTCAATGCTTCCAGGGGCGATAGCGGCATCACACCGGCGTTGTTCACTACAACATCCAGGCGTCCAAACTCGTGTTGTGCTAAATGGACAATCTCCCGCATCTGATCAAGCTCCGTCACGTCGAGCTGTTGGTATACAACCGAACCCTCTTCCGAACGGATGCTCGATGCCAGAGCCTCCAACCTCTCCAAACGTCTCGCTCCAATGACGACTTGAGCTCCCTTATTGGCAAGCAGGCGTGCCGTCGCTGCGCCGATTCCGCTGCTTGCACCTGTAATGACAACAACTTTCCCGTTAATACCAGACATTGCATCTCTCCTTACCAGGCTAATCGCTTGATACGAATATATAATTGGTGCATCCGCTCAATAGCAAGGATAGAGAGCGCTCAACTGTTTGGCTCATCTAGCCTCGCGAACGATATCCTGACTCCTTAGCGGATATACCAATTATGGAGCCATCTCATAATAAAGCGGTAGCCGGATGCTACACAGCTATTGCCTAATCCTCCAACAAGGTCATATTATTAAGAGAACTGAGATCACGAAACTGAGAGAGGCGATACGAATGGATGAAAAGCTGATGAAACGGTGGGGAGAATTGGTGCAGGAGATCAAGCGATTCGCGGTACAGGACGGTACGCATGAGACGATGATTCCTGCTTTGCGCTTTCTTCGCACGTCCCGGATATCCGAGCCGGTCCATTCAGTGTATGAACCCTCTCTATGCGTTATAGCTCAGGGTTCAAAGGTTGTTATGCTGGGGAAGGAGTGCTACCAGTATGATCGAACCAACTACCTGACGGCTTCTGTACATTTGCCGATTACAGGACAAGTGGTGGAGGCTTCGCCGGAAGCACCGTATTTATGCCTGCAGTTACATTTTCACATGAATCAGATTCTTGATGTCATCCATGCCTCCAATCAAGTCGTGATGTCTAAGGACGAACCCGTGCGCGGCATGGTAGTAAGTCAGATGAACGAGACGCTCCTCGATGTGGTGCTGCGACTTGTCCGTCTGTTGGATACACCGCATGACATTCCGGTACTTGCCCCATATACAGTTCACGAAATTATTTATCGCATCCTCCAGAACGACCAGCACAATGTCATCAAGCAGTTCGCTTTGACGGGCAGCTCTGCTCAGCGGATTGCCACGGTGATCAAGCGGCTTAACTGTGATTTTATGCTCCCCCTGCGCATTGAAGAATTAGCAGCGGAGGCCCAGATGAGCTTCTCCTCCTTGCATTATTACTTTAAAAGAGTAACGGGTATGAGTCCGATACAGTATCAGAAGCGACTCAGGCTACAGGAGGCGCGCCGCTTGCTCCTATCCACGACGATAGAAGCGGCAGATGCTGCGTTCCAGGTTGGTTATGAAAGTCCCTCGCACTTTAGCCGCGAATACACGCGTATGTTTGGTCAGCCTCCAGTCAGGGATATTCAACGTGTTCGCGACGCACTACATGCCGGGGAAACAGTCTCTTAGACACTACTTCTAACAAAGGCAGTAGCTTTGTGACGTATCTCATTGCTACGGGCTAAGAATAGCTTGTATACTCTCTTATAAGGAGAGGTAATCAGGAGTAGCGCTGGGGCGAACGCGGCTTGTTGCGAGCATGCTTTAGCTGTGGTACTATACACCAGAGAAAAAGCGGTAACGAGTACACCAGGAGACTTGTGTAAAAAAGCTCTCAGGCCCGGTTGGATAGAATGCAATATAGAACAACTTTACCAGCACACACCCCTATAGTCATAACTATCGGGAACTTTGACGGCATCCATCTTGGACATCAGCGACTCTTACATACTGTCTGTACGCTGGCAAAGTCCTTGCACTGCACGCCGGTTATGGTGACGTTCTCTCCACACACCCTTGCAGTAGTGCGACCAGAAATTCACCTGCAGCTTCTCACCACACTGGATGAGAAACTCGCCCTGGCGAAGCAGTATGGAGGTGTGGCAGACAGCATTGTGATCTCGTTCACTCCAGAAGTTGTCGCGCTGTCGGCAGAGGCGTTTCTGGATGCCTTGCGGCAGGGCTTCGAGCTGCGTGGCATCGTTGTGGGGAGCGATTTTAGCCTTGGGCGCAACCGCATGGGCAATACCGATTTTTTGCGGCAGTATGGAGAAGAGCACGCGATTGCAATTCAGACGGTCACGTTGGAGGAGCAAGAGCAGATGCGCATCAGCAGTACGCGTATCCGTACGCTGGTCAGTCAGGGTGAGGTGGCTGAGGCAAATCTCCTGCTGGGACATCCGTTGATCGTACAGGGTCTAGTGCAACATGGAGCGGAGCGTGGACGACAGCTTGGTTTCCCAACTGCGAACTTGCACCCCGATCCGCAGAAGCTTTTGCCCGCAGATGGCGTCTATGCCGTTCGTGTGCATGTTCACATCCATAAGGGTGAGAACCGTGACCTTGAGACAGACTCCCCCGTATATAATGGTGTAGTGAACATTGGTATTCGCCCAACGTTTAATGGAAAAGAGCGCCTGATCGAAGTCCACTTGCTCAACACGAACTTGAATTTGTACGAAAAGGGGCTAACCGTCGAATTTATCCAACGTTTGCGTGGTGAACAGCGCTTCCCGAGTATTGAGGCTCTGAAAGCGCAGATCACAGCAGATGCACAGGAAGCCTATAAAATTTTGACAGCCAGGAGGGTGAGCCAGTGAAAGCTCGCCAGAACCCACTAACAAGATTTGAAGCGTTTATCCAGCGCGTGGTTGAAGGTCCTTTCGCGCGGCTCTTCCCGTCTCGGTTAGAGCCGATAGAGGTCGTGCGCAAGCTTGAGCGTGCCCTGGAAGATAATACCCTGCTTCAAGGTGAAGGTCGTCGGCTGGCACCAAATATCTATGACATCTATCTGAGCATCAAAGATCACCAGCAGATGTCTCCAACCCAGAATGTGCTGATTCATGACTGGCAGAATCAGTTGATTGAGTTTGCCCGCGCGCGCCACTATACATTGCGCACCGTTCCTATTATTCGCCTGCACTCCGATACGTCGCTGCGCACAGGGATTGTACGCATCGAGTCCGAACTCTCTGATCGTCAGGGAGGAGATGCCGATGGGATCATGGCAACACAGGCACTGAGCGCGGAACAGATGTCGCTCATTCGTGCACAGATGGCTGCGTCTCAGTCTCAATCCAGCTCACCTTCTCGGCCACCTGTCGGTGCACCTCTGCCCTCTTCTCCTGGCAATTATGCCTATCCTCCCTATTCGCAACCAGGGATACAGGGAAGTTCACCAAATATACCAAATATAGAGAATCTCCCTACGCCATCCATGCCAGGCATTCAGAATAACTATGGGCCTGCAGCGACGATTCCACCAACGGCGGCAGCACCTGCTATTCCTCCTGCACGCCTGATCATTCGTCTTCCTCAGGCTAATCAACAGGTCTATCGGATCGAAAAAACTATCATTAATATCGGTCGCCAACTGAGCAATGATATTATTGTCGAAGATAAACGCGTGTCGCGCTATCACGCTCAGATTAAGTATCAGCCAAATGGAGATTTCGCCATCTTCGATCTCGGCAGCACAAATGGTATCACAATCAATAATGTTCCACATATGCGCCAGCATGTTCTGCGCAATGGCGATCACTTCACCATTGGCAGTTATGATTTCTTCTTTGAGAGAAGGTGAGATTTTCATCCTATGCAGCTTGATACATTCTTATTAATTTTACGAATACTCTTCGTTGTTCTGCTCTATCTCTTTCTGATGCAGGTTGTAATCGCCATTACTCGCGATCTCCGCAAAACGTCTGCCGTTGATAGCGAAAAAGAGAGTCGCGGTCCACGTATCCTTGGTCATCTTGTCGTTGTTGATAGCGGTCCCAGCAGTATTCTTCCCGGCACCCGCTTCGACCTCGAACCACAGACCAGTATCGGACGTGGCCCCACTAACACAATTCAGCTCTCCGATAATTTCATCTCGTCCGAACACACACGGCTCTGGTTCCGTAGTGGGGCCTGGCATGTTCAGGATGCAGGCAGCGTGAATGGGACCTTTGTCAACAATCAACCTGCACGCGAACCTCTTGTGGCAAACGCTGGCGATATTGTGCGTGTTGGTTATATCCAGTTTAAATTAACTCAGTAGAGGGACAGATACATGGCACAGAAGGTATATCGTGCTCCGGGCACCTTTCGGCAATACCGTTGGCAAGAATTAGGCTTGTTTCTCCTGCCATTTGCCCTGCTGCTGCTAGCGATGTCGCAATTGCTGTTGACGCGGCTGGACCCGAATACATCTGTCAACCTGCACAACCTGCCGATCTATCAGGGTTTGCTGCCCATCGTTGGTCTGATAGGATGCGTCTTTGCGGTTCATATCGTTCTCAATATCTTCTTCCGTAAAGCGGACCAGGTGCTCTTCCCGCTCATCAGCCTGCTCAGTGGCCTGGGTGTGCTCATGGCAACACGCCTTGGTCCCGATCTAGGCCGAAGGGCGGCTGATCCAAATCTGGGCAATAAGCAGCTTCTCTGGGTGCTGATTGGCCTGTTCATCTTTCTGGGAACGATGTTCGTTTTGCGCAACATTCACATCCTCGCTCGTTACAAATACACCGCTGCGCTTTTCGGTGTCGTCCTCTTCGCGACCACGCTGGTCAATTCGCTGCGTGTTAATCTCGATAGTCCGACACACGACCAGCTCAAAATTGGCACATTCTCCTTCCAGCCCTCCGAACTGCTGAAGATCTGTATCGTTATCTTCTTCGCTGCCTACCTCGATGAGAATCGCGCTATTCTCTCACAGGGGAGTTTCCGCCTCGGACCGCTGCGCCTACCACCGCTGCGCCAGCTTGGACCTATCGCACTGATGCTTGGCATCAGCTTATTGCTCTTCCTGGGCGTGCGCGAGCTGGGTCTGGCATTGCTCATCTATGGCATTTTTCTCTCGATGATCTACCTCGGCACCAATAAGCTGAGCTACGTTCTCTTTAGTGTTGCACTTGCAGTCGTGCTTGGCTTTATCGGATACACTCTGCTCAAATATGTACAGAAACGCTTCGCGGTGGTGGGTATAGACGTTATTAATTGGACAGCTCGCAGCGAGCAGCTCTATAATCCTGATGGCCTTCAGGTTGTGCAAGGACTAATCGCAATTGCCTCTGGTGGCATCTTTGGACAGGGCTTCGGCCTGGGTAATCCGACCTTTGTTCCTGTCTCGATATCCGATATGGTGCTCACTGCCTTTGGCGAAGAACTTGGTCTAATCGGTCTCTTCGCAATTCTCGGCATCTACCTGCTGATCATCTATCGCGGCTTCCGCATCGCAATTGATGCGACTGATCCTTTCAGTCAACTCCTCGCTGCTGGCTTGACCTCCATCTTCGCCATTCAGACGTTAATTATCAGCCTGGGCAATCTCAAAATCATGCCTCTAACCGGTATTCCCCTGCCTTTCTTGAGTTACGGCGGTAGCTCGATCCTCGGCAACTTTATCATCGTCGGCATTCTCATGCGTATCTCGTACAACACAGCGATGGAACGAGGCGAGAGTGTGTAGTGATGGGACACAAGATTCCTTTCTCTCCCGTTTTTAAGGATCTTTACAGGAATTTAATGTTTTCCCGAAGGAACATCACAAAAAAGCGGGTTTAGTACGAGAGAAAGGAGAGTGCTATGACCATTTTCTGACTAAGCCCTTGTGCGTTGCTAGACACGAAAAGCTCAACCAAAAGAATTATTGCGAACGCGACGGGTATGAGCGTGCTGTCGAGGGCGCGAATCTCCTGTCTCTCTCCTTGTTTCCGCTTGTCTCTTCTTGGCCCACGTGCTATACTTCCCTCGGAATTGTTTTCGCAGCCCCAGTGCAAAATCACTTGACCTTTTTTGGAATACTCCAGTATACTGACGCTGTCTAGAAGAGGCGCGCTAGTGTGTAGTGTAAGCGGCCCCAGACTGTTTCTCGCTCGATGCGGTTTGAGGATACTGAAACGCTTAGAGGTATTGTATGGGCAACTACCAGTCATGGCGACACCATCGTGAGGTTGATCTATCTCTCCGTGCGCAGTTGGCACAGCTTGAACAGGAGCTGGCTCAGCTCGAAGAGCAGATCTCTGGCCTCTCGAACACTTCAGTATCCGCCGATAATACGATTATTTCTGCACTCATCACTCATATACATACAGATGAGCAACACTATCCTGCTCAGGAAGAGCAGGAACAGACGTTGCCCTCGTCGTCTTCAGCGCCTCCTCCAGCACAGGAGCGCGTGAACGCATCTTCGTCTCACCCCTCCCTATTTTCTCCTCCATCACAAACCGTCTCTCCTGCTCTGCAGGCCTGGGGCCATCTCCCCAACTTCGATACGCAGGCGGCTGAAACCCCCGCACATCCTTATACGGAGGAACATGCCTCTACAGCCGCTACAGCCTCTACAGGTTCAACTGATCAGCACGAGCATCTCCTTCCTACCGATATAAATGCGTTTATTGATGCCAATCATGATAACAGTGATGACCGCGATAACCATGATAATCGTGAGGCTGCACCACAAGCAGAACTTCCCTGGTGGTTACGCGACGGCATCTATCCCTCTCGTCTTGAACAAGGAGATGGTCAGCCACCATTTGGACAAAATCAAGACACTGATCAGTCTGTCGAACGCTGGTTTATACGCCGCCAGCAACTTGGTACACATTCCGATGAGATACAGAAGGAGTAGGAGCCATGAGTTTACTCGACAACAAATCTCTCTGGCAGAACACGGCTTCCCCTTCACCAGCTTCGCCGTTATTATCCGAAGCGGAAATTTCTGATCTTTTCGCCCGTATTCCAGTGCAAGATATAGAAAGCTTCTATCAGCTTTATACGCTCTGGTCTCTACGAAAGCGTCATGATTTGCTCAGCAGCAGAATTGCTGCGCTTCAGCAAGAGATCGCGGACAATCTGGACACCCTTTCTCGCCTTGAGCCTTCTCCTATCGCACTCGCTACCCTCGCTCAGTTTCAAGCCTATGACGTACAGGATATCGACCTGATTGAACGTATGCTCGCACGTGGTGAGGGCTGGCTTGATCACACGCTGCAACTACTCGAACGCTGTGAACGGCTCGATATGATTCAGGGGAACTATACGCAATGGTGCGAGCACGCTCTGGAAGGCGCTTACGACTGGCTCGACTCGATGCCCGAATTTGATGCTGAGAGCACTGAGCAAGAAGAGGTAACAACCTCTTCAGAAGCCTCTGACACTTCAACACTTCCCGATCCAACCGAGGCTCTTCTGCTGCAAAAATTGCAGACAGAGGAAGATGCAACGCAAGGGCCGCAAACCACAATCTCTACAGACTCTCCCAAAATTACACAGCCTCTGCCAGCCGTGTCCGAAACCGCTGATGAGGAGCTAGCAGCAATAGAGCAGACAGAGCGCGCTATTGCAATCAACCTTGCCGAAAGTGCCGACGCAGAGATACTACGTGCTCAATTGGCTCCCACAGTCCGGCTGAACGCCTTACCCTCACGTGCACGTTCACAAAAAGCTTCATCTGAGCAAAACGCGCTTCTCTCGGAGCAGGCAGCGCTAGAGCTTCCCGAAGATACTGATAGCGTTCCAGATGATGCTAGTGCTCTCGCCGCTCCGTCTGTTTCCTCTCCCTCCGAAATAGTGCAGGACCCTGTTGAAGAAACAGTACAGCCGAGCGTAGATACAGAGGCGCAAACGACTGATGAGATAACTGATTCAGGCGAACCGTCGGTACCTGCCACACAGGCTGAATCCCCAGTCGTGCAAAAGGCGATTCTACCGGAAAAGCAAGCGAGTAGTAAGACAATCAAGAAAACGAAACGGCATGGTTTCCTGTATCGTCTCCTAATGAAACTTCTGCGTTGGCGTTGAAGATCCACCATTCGCGGTTTGCTGCGATTGTCCAGGCAGGCCAGGCATAGGTAAAAATGAGCCATTTGATGGGGATAGAGGTCCACTGCCTCCTTTTGGTAGTGGATGCATTGTCTTCGCTGCCACTGGGGGAACGTTTCCCTGTAACAAGGAGTATTGCTCCTCTAACTGCGCCACATGTGTACGCAGAGCCTTCAGCTCACGCCGCTCTTTCAGTGCCGCAAGAATCGAAACTACGTAGAGCGCAAGCGCGCCGAGCAAAAAGGCTGCGAGAATCAGCAGACCGAGTGGAATCTCCGGCGACTGCCACGAAAAGAGTTCCAGGTGTACTGTTGTCGCCAGATTCTGCACCGCAAGCAGCGTCACTGCTCCACCAACCAAAACAAGCAAGATAAGCACAAGGACAATCACAAACCGCTCCTCCAGAAGGCTGTCAAATACCTAGAAATCAAAGTCAGACTTATAGTTATACATACGTACAGCCTACCACATTATGTACAGCTTAAGAGAAAAGTAACATGAGCAGAACGTGTTTGCGCTCCCGGTCTTCCACAAATTGACGCAACACACAGAAGGGTCTATACTTAGGGCGAGCATGTTGGAGGTAGGCAGTGTTATTTGAAGATTACGCGAAAGAGCACCCCGTTCACAGTCCGGTGCGCGCTCAATACTTACATATCAAGCAGCAAAATCCCGATGCAATTCTCTTCTTCCGCATGGGCGACTTCTATGAGATGTTCGATGATGATGCCGAAATCGTTGCCCGCGAACTGGAGATAGCATTAACGCGCCGCGATTTTGGACGTGGGCAGAAGTCGCCCATGGCGGGCATTCCGCATTCCGCCGCTGATAGCTATATCGCGCGTCTGGTGAGCAAAGGCTACCGCGTCGCTATCTGCGAACAGACCAGCGATCCCGCGCTCTCAAAAGGGATTGTGGACCGCGAGGTTATTCGCATCGTGACTCCCGGCACTGTGATCGATCCGGCGATGCTGGCCGCGAAGCGCAATAACTTTCTCGCGGCAGCCGTCGCGGGACGCGATGCGGTGGGCATCGCCTACATTGATATCACAACCGGCGAGTTCGCCGTTACCCAGTTCTCAACGCCCGAACCCTCTCTCGCGATTCAACAGGAGATGGCGCGCGTCAGCCCCGCTGAGGTGCTCGTCGAGGCGAACTACAGCCGCCAGGGCAGCCGCAAACGGCGCTGGCTGGCCGCCGTGATGAGCGAGAAACAGGTGACGAAGCTCGGCAGCAATGGCAATCCCAACGCCGATATCCCTGAACTGGGTGAGGAAGAGGATGACGACGAGACTGCACCGCTTGCTAAAACCCTTGAAGGGGTCGCCGGTCACGTTACCCCCTATGATACTCGCTACTTCAACCTTGATGACGCTCGCCACCGCCTGCTGCAACAGTTTCACGTCGCCTCGCTCGAAAGCTTTGGCTGCGCACATCTGCCCCTCGCCATTCGCGCGGCAGGGGCAGTTCTGGCATACATTCAGGAGACACAGAAGGGCCTGCTTCAACAACTCAACGCCCTGGAAACCTACTCGGCCAGCGGCTTTATGACGCTCGATGCCTACACGCGCCGCAACCTCGAACTGTTCGAGACGGGGCGGAGCGGCTCAACAAAAGGCTCGCTGCTCTGGGTGCTCGATCACACACGTACACCTATGGGAGGCCGCCTGCTGCGGCGCTGGATCGGACAGCCCCTGCTCGATGTACAGGCGATTGGGCAACGTCAGGAGGCGATCGGCGAGCTACTGGCCGACACGCTGCTCCAGGCGCGCCTCGCCGAAGCACTCAAACGCACTGGTGATATCGAACGCCTCATCAATCGCGTCCGACAGCGTATCGCCAACCCGCGTGATCTTGTTGCGCTTGCAAATGGACTGCGCGCTGCAGCCGAGGCACGGGCGAGCTTTACAGAAGACGAAGCGGCTCACCTCCCAACGCTCACGACGATAATGGAACGTCTCGCCGACAACAATGATATCATCACGTTGATCGAGCGCGCCATCGTCGATGAGCCGCCCATGAGTGCAACGGAGGGCGGTATCTTGCGCCCCGGCTTTAGCTCCGAGCTTGATCAACTGAAACACGCCTCCTCGCATGGACGGCAATGGATCGCCGATCTAGAGCAGCGGGAGCGCAAACGTACGGGCATCGCAAATCTCAAAGTTGGCTTTAATCGCGCCTCTGGCTACTACATCGAGGTCTCCAACGCGCAACTGAATCGTGTCCCCACAGAGTACGTGCGCCGCCAGACCCTGACCAATGCCGAACGCTATATCACATCCGATCTCAAAGAGTACGAGACCCTCGTCCTCAACGCTCAGGAACGCATCAACAAGATGGAGAACGAGTTCTTCGTCCAACTACGCAGCGATATCGCGCTCCACGCCTCGGAACGCATCCAGGCGACAGCCGCCGCACTTGCTGAAATCGATACCTACCTGAGCCTTGCCGAGGTTGCCAGCCGCCAGAATTACGTGCGCCCCACGGTAAACGAGGGCGACACCATTCATATAGTTGCAGGCAGGCATCCCGTCGTTGAGCTGGCGCAGTCTGATGCCCCCTTCATCCCCAACGATGCCAACCTCTCTAATTCAGAGGCCCAGATTGCGATTATCACCGGCCCAAATATGGCAGGTAAATCCACCTATCTGCGCCAGGTCGCGTTGATCACCCTGCTGGCACAGATCGGCAGCTACATTCCAGCAGAGACCGCATCAATTGGCATGGTGGATCGCATCTTTACCCGTATCGGCGCACAAGATGATCTGGCAACCGGGCAGAGCACCTTTATGGTCGAGATGGTCGAGACGGCGAATATCCTCCACCACGCAACTCCTCGCAGCCTGATCATTCTCGACGAGATCGGTCGTGGCACGAGCACCTACGATGGCCTGGCTATCGCACGCGCCATCGTCGAATACCTGCACAATAACAAGCGCAGCGGTGCGCGTACACTCTTCGCCACCCACTACCACGAGCTGGTCGAAGTAGCACAACTGCTGCCACGCATTCGCTGCCTGAACGTGGCTGTGAGCGAGGAAGCGGGACAGGTGGTCTTCTTGCGCAAGATCGTTCCCGGCGGTGCTGATAGAAGCTATGGCATCCACGTCGCACAGCTCGCTGGCATTCCACGCCCTGTCATCCATCGCGCAGAGGAGATTCTCGAAGAGCTGGAGCGCAAGGGCGATGCGAAAACGCGCCGCAAAGCGATGCGTGACATGACCATGCCTGCCGCCTGGCAGATGACCCTCTTCGCCTCCGAGCCGCACCCATTGATCGACGAACTCAAAAATTTAGCAATCGACGAACTGACACCCATCGAGGCCATCAGCAAACTCTACGAACTCCAACAAAAAGCCCGTAACAATTCGTAATGGTAATGTACTACTCAATAAGGGAGATAAATAGCAACTGAGTTTGTCTACAATCTATTTCAACGAAGAGATCTCGACGAGGGCAGAGATGTACGGCGCGTAGGGGCGATCCCTTGCGGTCGCCCCTACGTGGCTAACGTTCGCAAGAAATTACTAACGGAATAAAAAGACTTTGTGTATTGTTTACAATAAGTAGTGGTGGTGTCGTAAAGAGGGCCGTGTCATACGTATAGTAAATGTACCAATATTTCCAAATTAAAAATCGTGTAGTGAGTCGGCTTGCGATTCCATTGGGAAATAAGAAGAGGAGGGCAACCATGGTGGAAACCGGAGGCAGCGGGCGCTCTGAAGATGCCGCCCCTCCCCTTGGTGATGAATCAGGTGCAGGAGGAAGGCAGAGGATGTCGTCTGGTTTCCTCGCCCACCCGACCGGCTATTCTCACCGACGAGGAATGCACACGGTTTACCGCTATAGAGAGGGACAGCACTTCATGGCGGCTGCTGCGGCGGAGTCCGCAAATGATTGCCCCTGACTCATAACTCCTACGCGTCATATAACTGGCAACTCTTGAGCTGTAGAGCGTATAGTATAGAGGTGAATGAGAGATTCCTGTTCCGGGCAACAGAACAGAGCAAACCCCTGGAACATTCTTTTCTTCCCAGGTAGTGCAAAAGAGTACACAGGTACATAGACAAAAAAAGAGAGGGGAGATTCTTATGACGAATCCCTTACTTCAACTGCAAGCAGAAGGCCAGAGCGTCTGGTATGACAACATTGATCGTGCTCAGCTTGCCTCCGGCGAGTTTCAGCGCATGCTGGCCGAGGACGGCATCCTCGGCGTCACCGCCAACCCGACCATTTTCCAGAAATCCATCAGCGCGGGCCACGCTTACGATGAGCAGATGAACGAGCTACTACAGGAAGGCAAAGATACCAGCGATATCTACGAAGCTATCGTTATTCGCGATATTCGTACTGTCGCCGATCTGCTGCGCCCCGTCTATGATCGCACCGAGGGACACGACGGCTACGTTAGCCTGGAAGTTTCGCCCGAACTCGCTCACGATACAGAAGGCACGGTGAACGAGGCAAAGCGCTTCTGGCAAATGGTTGATCGCCCTAACCTGATGATCAAGATCCCCGCCACACCTGAGGGCATTCCTGCCATCTACGAGACACTGCACAATGGCATCAACGTCAACGTCACGCTCATCTTCTCCATCGAAGCCTATCGCGACGTGACCGATGCCTACCTGCGTGCTCTGGAAGATCGCAATGGACAGGGCCAGGACATCCATCACCTCGCCTCGGTTGCCAGCTTCTTTGTCAGCCGCGTCGATACGCTCGTTGACAAGCTGCTCGACGAGAAGATCAAGGCCAGTAGCGATCCTGCCGAGCAAGAGAAACTGAAATCCTTGCAGGGTAAAGCGGCTATCGCTAACGCTCGCCTGGTCTACCAGGACTTCAAGAAGATCTTCGGCTCCCCACGCTTCGAGACGCTGAAGCACGCTGGCGCACATCCGCAACGTCCGCTCTGGGCCAGCACGAGCACCAAAAATCCCGCCTACCGCGATGTGCTGTACGCTGAAGAACTGATCGGACCCGACACGGTGGATACGATGCCGCTGGAGACAGTACGCAACTTCGCTGATCACGGCAAGGTACGCAACAGCATCGAGGATGACATCCCCGGCGCTCATGCGACACTCGATGCCCTCGAAAAGCTTGGTATCCATTACAATCAGGTCACTCAGCAATTGCTGGATGAAGGCGTGCAGAAATTCGCCGATGCGTTTCACCAACTGTTCGTCGGCATCGAAGAGAAGAAGAATGCGATCAAGGAAAACAAAGTCGCATCCTAAACTATACAGCCTTGACGTTCCTGGGAGTTTGGGGCTACCCCAAATTCCCCTCTTTTTTGTCTAAGAGATAGCTGTTCAGGCGGCGCTGCAACGGTCCCATCTCTTGAGACAGAATAATGCACGTTGATATAAAGTATGATATGCTACCGCCAGAACAGCATGCCTGACATGTCTGAGTACATCAATACATTTCACGTTCATCGTTTTTAGCATACATGTATAGGAGAATAACACATGCCTCAGCGTAGTGTCGTCGAGGCTCCTAATCCCTTTCGCGAGGGACTACGCAGCAAAGAGAGTCTTGAGCCTTGTGTCATGGTCATCTTTGGTGCCACTGGAGATCTCACGCACCGCAAGTTACTTCCAGCACTCTATAATCTAGCGCTGGAACATCCCCTGCCTGCCGGATTCTCGGTCGTAGCATTTGCACGCCGCCCCTACGACGATGATATCTTCCGCAGGCAGGCACTCGACTCGATCAATCAGTACTCGCGGCAGAAGCCCGTCAACCCACAGGTCTGGGAGAGCTTCGCCTCCGGCATCCACTACCTGCAATCCGATTTCCATGATCCGAGTGGATATGAAAAACTGAATGCCTTATTGAACAAACTTGATCAAGAGCGCGGTACAAGTGGAAATCGCATCTTCTACCTGTCTACCCCGCCCAGCCAGTACCCCGAAATTATTCAAAACCTTGGTGCCGCCGGCCTGAATCGCAATCGCAAGGGCTGGACACGTATCATCATCGAGAAGCCCTTTGGTCACGACCTGGCTTCAGCACGCGAACTCAATCGACAGGTCGGCAAGGTCTTTAAAGAAGAGCAGATCTATCGCATCGACCACTACCTTGGGAAAGAGACGGTGCAGAATATCCTGGTCTTCCGCCTGGCAAACGGCATCTTTGAGCCAGTCTGGAACCGTCGCTACGTGGATTCGGTGCAGATCACCGTTGCAGAAAACCTCGGTCTGGAAGGTCGTGGCGGCTACTACGAGGAGTCCGGCGCTATCCGCGATATGGTACAGAACCATATGTTGCAATTGCTCACCCTTGTCGCGCTGGAGCCGCCTATCGCCTTTGATGCCAATGCCGTACGCGATGAGAAGGTCAAAGTCCTGCATGCCCTGCAGCCGCTCACCGGTCGCGAGGTGCTCAATAACACCATTCGCGGACAATACGGACCCGGCTGGGTGGGAGGCCATGAGGTTCCTGGCTACTTGCAGGAAAACGGCGTCTCGCCCAATTCGCGCACTGAAACGTATGTCGCTCTAAAATTGTTTATTGACAACTGGCGCTGGGCTGGCGTACCATTTTACCTACGCACCGGTAAACATTTACCAAAGCGCGTCACCGAGATCGCGATCCAGTTCAAGCTCGCGCCATTGGTACTCTTCAAGAACAGTGACGCACAGGGACAGGTCGAACCCAATGTACTCACGCTGCGCATCCAACCAGACGAAGGCATTTCGCTCAAGTTCGGGGCCAAGGTTCCCGGCACCGATATGCAGATTCGCTCCGTGAATATGAATTTCTTCTACGGCTCATCTTTTGTGCGCGAACAGCCAGAGGCATACGAACGCCTCATTCTCGATAGTATGCATGGTGATTCGACTCTCTTCACTCGCCGTGACGAGGTTGAGGCCGCGTGGACCTTTATCCAGGGCATTCTTGATGAATGGAACAGTACTCCGCGCGAAACTATCCATACCTACGAGTCCGGTACCTGGGGACCTCAGGCTTCTGATGAGTTCATCTGGCGCGATGGCCGACGCTGGCGTCGCCCGTAGGATAAACTACAAAGGACTAAATAACAAGGGTTGACCGTACTATACATACCATACATTTTCGTATGCTTCTCTTGTGGCACTACGACTTCAAGAGAGGTACGGTGTCGTCCAGTGAACAACGATGTTCAGATGAAGAGGTATAAGGAATTGGGCATGACAACGGAAAAATCTGCTCCCCCCGGCGGGAGGCTTCCCTGGGCCGGAAAACAGGTGCCCCAGACACATGTTGAAGAGGAACTGATGATTCTGTGGCACCTGGCACTCGATAATATGCGTATCAGCCAGAATATGAATGTGCGAACAAGTGTGCTCAACCTGGTTATCTGTACGCCTGATACGGATTCAGCGTATAGAGCCAGTACACTTCTTCGCGAACTCTCCAACACACATATTGCTCGCGTGACCCTTGTCATTCTTGATACACGCAGTGACTTACCCTCAAGTGCGACCACATGGGTCACGCTGCGTTCCTTTCCCATTGTATCCGATCTCATGCGCCATCATTTTGAGCAGGTGACTGTTCATCTCAGTGGTAACGCTGTTCGCTCTGCCGCGCCTATTGTTCAATCTTTGCTCAAAGCCGACCTACCTGCCTATCTGTGGTGGACCTCTGATCTTCCTGCCGATGCGAATCTCCTTAATACGCTGGTTGCTATCAGTAGCCGTGCTATTGTCGATTCTAGCACCTTTGCGCAGCCCGAAGAGGAAATCCGCACACTCTCATCTCTTCTGCAATCTGCTCCAGCGTGTGCGCTGAGCGATTTCAATTGGGAACGCGTGACGCCCTGGCGCGAACTTATCGCGCAGTTCTTCGATGTTGCCGAGTATCGACCATACCTGGTGCATGTCGATACCATTGAGATCGAACATAGCCTCCCAGAGTCTGGACAAGATGGTACCACAAGCTCGGCTAATGCTGTTCGTGCGCTCTTGCTGGCAGCCTGGCTCAAAACGCGCCTTGGTTGGCATCTCTCCCAGGATGATACTCATAATGCTCATGATCCCAGCACCGGCACATATTCCTGGCATATGCACCAGCGCACTACGACCTCGGCACTCTCAGGCCCGCTCCTGGCAAGCGATGACCTTGGCACACCAAAGGGTAGTATTGATATTTTCATTCGGCCTCGCTATCAAACCCATTCACAATCAGGCACGATCTGCCTCGTCCGACTCACAACTGCGCTCGCCAGCAAACCAGCCGTCTTTAGCATTGAGCGTGGACAAGATGATGAGCATGTGCTTACATCGGTTGAGCTACCAGATACAATACGCCCTCAGGGAACGGCACATCTCGCTTCTGTGAGTAAAGATCAGCAGTTACTCAGTACCGAACTCGAAATCATGGGTCGCGACCAGCTCTACGAGGAAACTCTCCACGAGGTCTCCGACTTACTTTCACAATAGGACTGTCATTCTTCTCGAAATGTGTACAGGCATCCAGGTCGATTGTAAGGGATATACCGGCAGATCTCGTAAGTACGTAGGTATAAAAGGATGAGAAACACGTTATGAATGTTATCGTTTTCTCCCAGGCAGAAGAGCTCAATGAGGCAGCAGCTAAATATGTTGTCGATGCTGCCAATGAAGCCATTTCAGCTCGCGGACGCTTTACATTTGCTCTTTCGGGAGGCTCGACGCCGAAAAAGCTCTATAGCCTTCTGGCAACCGAACCATATCGCAGTCAGATTGATTGGAGCAAGGTGGAGATCTTCTGGTCCGATGAGCGCTGTGTTCCAGCCGACGATGCCGAAAGCAATTATAAGCTCGCTCTCGATGCCATGTTGAATAAGCTCTCACTTTCACCAGAGCAGATACACCGCGCCCCCGCTGAAAAAGCTGATCGTGCTGCTGCCGCTCAGGAGTATGCGCAAGAGATTCGTCGTGTCTTCGGCAACGAGCAGATCCCCACGTTCGATCTGATTCAGCTCGGTATGGGACCGGAGGGACATACAGCTTCACTCTTTCCTCACCAGGCCTCCTTACATGAGCAGGAACAGCTCGTCATCTCTGTCACAGTGCCCAAGCCGCCCCCACCTCGCCTCACCTTCACACCACCGCTGCTGCAGGCGGCCCATCACACCCTCTTCCTGGTGACAGGAGCAGAAAAGGCTGACGCGATTCACGCTGTCCTCGAAGGGAGCGATCAGCCCGATGAGTATCCGGCCCAGCTCGCACGTAAGGCAAAGGGCGAAGTTACCTGGATGCTTGATACCGCTGCTGCTGCAAAGCTTCAGCAACAGAAATAGGAGAGTGCAGGCTATGGTTGGAATTGTTCCCTCTATTCTTTCCGCCGACTTCACGCGCCTGGGCGAACAGGTGCGCGAGGCGGAGGCAGCAGGAGCAGAGCGCATCCAGATCGACGTGATGGACGGCCACTTCGTCCCCAATATCACGATGGGTCCGCTGATTGTCGAGGCGGTACGCCGCTGCACCAGGCTCCCGCTCGAAGCACACCTGATGATCAGCAATCCCCAGGACTACATCGAAACGTTCGCCAAAGCCGGTGCGGATGTGATTATTGTGCACCAGGAGGTTGCGCCACATCTGCACCGTCTCCTGCAACAGATCAAAGTGGCAGGCAAACAAGCAGGAGTCGCGCTCAACCCCTCAACGCCGGTCTTCCTGCTCCAGGACATCCTGCCCCTGCTCGATATGGTCCTGCTCATGACCGTCAATCCCGGCTTCGGTGGGCAGGCATTCATTCCCGAAGTGCTGCCAAAGATTGTGCAGATGCGCCAGATTCTCACCAACCGCCACCTGCAAAACTGTCGAATCGAGGTTGACGGCGGCATCCACGAACAAACAGCTCCGCAAGCCGTACAAGCCGGAGCCACTCTGCTCGTTGCTGGCTCCGCTGTCTACAACGACAAAGAAACCGTCGCCCAGGCGGTCGAACGCTTGCGTAAGGCTGTCGCTGTCGAAGTTTGATTCCCGGTGGTCTATAGTGGGAAAGCAAGCAGAGGAAAGACATGAAATATGGTACAATGTTTCAAAAAGAAGGGAGCAGATCGTCTTCGTAATCAGAGAGCATTATGCATGAGCAGAGAAGTGAAGACGGACGTAGAGAATAGATGATATCACCCATGGCAGAGAAAATTCGCCTGGCCTTTGATGAAGTGAGCCAGCGCAAAACGCGTCCGCGTCGCCTGATTGAAGAACGCCTGATCCAACTGGCTGAGACTGCAACTGATTTCACTATCGACGATCTCTGGCAAGAACTTCGCCAGGCCGATCCTCACCTGGGGCGCGCCACCGTTTTTCGTGCGATCGAAAAGCTTGTCGCGCTCAAGCTGCTAGATCGCGTCGAATTCGCTGACGGCACGCATCATTACCGCGTCTGTGGAGGAAACCACCACCACCATCTGACGTGTTCACAATGCCATCGTGTGGTTGATATCTCTCTCTGCCTGCCCAAAGATGCACTTGCGGCGCTTGAAGAGCAGACACAATTCTCTATCGAGGGACATTCTCTCACCCTCTTTGGTCGCTGTCCCGACTGCCGCTAGACCTCGAAGATGAGCGATGACGCAAGGCAGGAGCCGCTCTAAAGATGCCGCCTCTCCCCATAGTGATGAATCAGGTGCTGTGAGGAACGCAGCGGTACTGTCCGATCCCCTTGCCCACCCGACCAGTTCCTCTCCCCAACGGGGAACGCACGCGGTTTACCGACATGGGGAGGAACGGCACTTCAGAGCGCCTACCTCATCGGCGTTCTCTCACGTTCGCTAGTAGTATTCAATTCCGAATGGCCATAATTATAAGCGATGCAGGCGCGAGAAACGGATGAACTAGCCAATCCATTCCTGAATTTGTGGGAACGGTTTGTTCATTGCCTTCAGGTAAATGCTGACCTTCCCGAAGAAGATGAGCAGTGCTTGCAGGTAGATATCGAGCTGGAGGGCCGGTGAGAGGGTGAAGCCGCCGCCACGATCAATCGTTTTTGTTGTGTCTTCTTCTGAGAGTGCAGAGACCGTAGCTTTGAGTTCGTCGTCCAGTTTCTGATACCACGCCTTGAGCTGGGCGACACTGTTTTCCAGGCCTGCTTCTGTATTGCGATAGGACCAGTCTTGTTTGAAGGTTTTCAGCGATTGAATGTAGGAATATTCCGTTTCGCCCATCTCTCGGCAGAGCGCGCCCAACGTCATATTCTGGCCGCCGGGGTTGAATGAGAGGTCGGCATCGCTCAGCGTATCGAGCAACTGGAAAAGCATTCCATTTGTACCCTCGACCCAGGACCATTTCTCTTGCATAAGGTTGTTCATATAGTCTTGTATCCTCCTCGTTCTAGAAACAGCATTCTAAACTGTCTATAGAATAGCCTATAGTCTCTCAGAAACATTGTAAAAACGCGCCAATTAAGAACTTTTGTCCTATATCTAAGGGATATAATGTTTCCTGGCATACCCGGACGTTTCATCCTTTAGAGATGGAATATATTACATACGGGAGGGTGAATGATGACGCCTGAGAGCGGAAAACCACGAGGAATTTTGAATGGGGAGATGGGGAGGACATTTTCGCTGCTGCGTTATCCTCCATCAGCAGAGCTGGAGTTCTTTATTGAGCGCTATTGGATTGTGCGCTGGGATCTGCGCGATCAGCAGCCGTATGTGCAGGAGACGCTGCCGTATCCGTGTGTGAACGTTGTTTGTGAGAGAGGGAGATCGGGCGTCTTTGGTGTCGCGACCGGGAAGTTCGCGCGCCTGTTGGAGGGCAAGAGCTATGTATTTGGCATCAAGTTCAAGCCGGGCGCGTTCTATCCCTTTGTGAAAACATCTGTGTCAAGGTTTACAAACAGGACTATTCTTTTGTGTGAGGCCTTTGGTGAGGATGGGAACGCGTTGGAGGAGGCGATTCTGGCGCGCGAGGAGGACGACAGGGAGATGCTGAGCGTTGCAGAAAATTTTCTGCGCAAGCGCCTGCCAGAGCAGGATGAGCATGTAGTGGAGACTGCACGAATTGTGAATTACATTTGTGAGCATCAAGAGATTTTGCGCGTGGATGACCTTGTGGATGCGCTGTGTGTCAGTAAGAGGACGATGCAGCGGCTCTTTCATCAATACGTTGGTGTGAATCCAAAATGGGTGATACAACGCTATCGCTTGCACGAAGTGGCTGCACGACTGGCACAAGGTGACAGTAGAGATGGTGCAACGTTAGCCGCAGAGCTTGGCTATTTTGACCAGGCACACTTCATCAAAGATTTCAAGGCTATCATTGGAAAGACTCCAGCGGAGTATGCAAAGAACAGAGATTGAGGGAAATTGTATGGAAACGATTCGTAAGGCTCAAGAAGGCGATGCAGAAGGTATTGCGCGCGTGCACGTTGATAGCTGGCGTACAACGTATCGTGGGATTGTGCCGGATGAGTATCTGGCACGGCTTTCATATGAGCGACGAGAGCAGGTCTGGAAGAACGCACTAAGCCAGCGGCCGGACAGCAATCTACTCTTTGTCGCGCTCGATGACATGGGCAGGGTAGTTGGCTTTATTTCTGGTGGCAAGGAGCGTGAGGAAGATCCTGATTATAGAGGGGAGCTTTACGCGATCTATTTGCTCGAAGAGATGCAGGGGCATGGGCTGGGACGTCGTCTGGTCACACAGTTAGTCGAAGGGTTGCTAGAGATGGGTTTGGATTCAATGCTGGTATGGGTGCTGGCGGAGAATCCGGCATGCCAGTTTTACCAGGCATTAGAAGGTCAACGAGTGAGATCGAAACCTATCGAAATTGGGGGTGTAACACTGGAGGAGGAAGCGTATGGGTGGTCTGGTATTCAGCATTTGAAGGGGTAGTTGT
>DAOUDD010000197.1:0-44280 GCA_034431765.1 Ktedonobacteraceae bacterium
ATGCCGTAACGCAGCATACCACCAGCCTGGGGCTGCATATCAAAGACCTTACAATAGTGGCCTTTGAGCGCCAGGTAGTAGGCACAGCTCATGCCCGATGGGCCTGCTCCGATAACTGCGACCTTTTTGCCGGTTGGTGGATCTTGCACATAAGGAACCGGTGGATCGAGTAGGCAGGTTTCAGCCGCGTGCCCGTGCATACGACAGATGGCAATCTCTTCCTCGACCAGTGCGCGCCGGCATGCTTTCTGACAGGGGGCAGGACAGGTCAGGCCAAGGATATATGGGAAGGGTAACACCTCTTTAACCAGGCGCGCCGCCTCTTTCATCGAACCTTTGGCGATAAGTTCAAGATAGCCAGGGATGTCGATATGTGTCGGGCAGTCCACCTGACAAGGGGGCTGACAATACGCATTGTGGTCGGAGAGCATCATCTCCAGATTGGTGCGGCGGATGTGGAACAGCTCATCGGAGTTCGTTGTCACCACGATACCGGGCGTTGCGGGTGTGTTACACGAGGGCAGAGGACGCTCGACGCCTTCGATATGCACCAGGCACATACGACAGGCCGAGGTCGGCTCCAGTTTCTCGTCGTTACACAAATTGGGGATATCCTCTATCCCATTGTCAATTGCCACGCTCAGGATCGACTGCCCCTCGTAGGCTTGCATTACCTTGCCGTCAATGGTGAGCGTAAAGCTAGGATGTCCCACGTCGTTGCGCACCATCGGTCCCTGTGGCTCTGGAGACGCGGGGGAGAAATTATCTCGGATTGATATAGCCATGTATTTCCTCTTTTAGGAGCTCCTACATTCTACTAGTTGCAGTATCCTCAAACCGGATCGAAGGATTAATCCTTGAAAACAACTCACGGGCCCGCCTCGCCAGCGGCGTCAGTGTATCAAGATATCCCGAAAAGGTCAAGTGATTGTGCACTAGGGCAGGACATGCTTTGTCACAAAACGGTGAGCACGCACTGGCTCTGGAACACGAACACCGGCAGGAAGCGGTGTACCCTCGATCATACTGGTGAACTCTTCCGGCCAATAGCGCATCGCGGTCTTGAGCGGGTTGGGTGCCTGCACTCCGAAGCCACAGAGAGATCCATTGGGCACGTATGCGGCAAACTCTTCAAGCACATCCAGATCACCCTTTACGCCAAGGTCACTAAGAATTCCTTCAAGAATACCTGTGACACGCTTCATACCTAAGCGACAGGGAACACACTTGCCACACGACTCTTTCGAAAGATAGTGGCTGCGCTCTTTTGCCCACTCGACCATATTTGTAGAAGCAGGCAATAATTCTACTATTCCTGAGCCGACAATAGCGCCAGCAGCTTCGAGCGGATCGAAATCATAGGTTGTATCAAGCGCGGAGAACGGCAGCGCGCCACCTTCAGCACCACCTACAACGATAGCACGAATATCACTCTCGGCTGGGTTCAGTCCGGCTGCCAGGAGGATAGCACGAAGCGACGAGCCAAAAGGAACCTCGACTACCTGTGGCTCACTCTCCCCTGAGAGTCCGTAGACGGTGAGCAGCTTTGTGCCTCCCGTAATCGCGGTACCGACACGGGCAAACGAGGCAGCCCCATCGCGCAGAATCACCGGTACATTGGCTAGCGTCTCAACATTGTTGATAATCGTTGGCTTGTCCCACAGGCCATATTGAGCGGGAAATGGCGGACGCTGCTCCGGCATACCGCGCCGTCCCTTGATGAGCGCCATCTGCACCGTCTCTTCACCGCCCATGAAGCCTATATTGACAGCGAGAACATTGATCGTACAACTGAAATCGGTGTTTAGAATATCGCGCCCAACGAGATTCGCGTCTAACGCCTCTTGCAGAGCACGTTGAACAGTCTCGACCCCATCACGATACGTACTGCGCGTGAAAAGATATGCCTCCGAAGCCCCTATAGCAAAGGCGGCAAGGAGAATGCCCTCAATAATCTGGTGCGGATTGTGCTCAAGCAGCGAACGTGCATTTCTTGAGCGATCATCAGCGTCATAGGCATTACAGATAAGATATTTTTGCTCGTCCTGTGCACGCCGAGCAACACGCCACTTCTCACCGGTCAAGCGACCAGCGCCACCCAGACCACGCAGTTTCGCATCAACGACCTGCTGAATAACCTGTTCGGGTGTTTGACCACGCAAGACCTTTTCCAGCGTTGCATAGCCATTTGCGGCACGGTACGCACTCAGTGTTCGCACATCAGCGTCAGTAGGACGGCGTAATACGCGATAAGCATTTTCAAACTCAGGCATCGGGCTGCCTCACATGATTAATATTTCCCCACACACCACGTCTATCGGGAGCCAGACCACGCTCTGGTTGATCATCGCGTCGTGTCCCCTTGACGGCGGGAGCAGGCTTAAATTTTGGACTCATCGTGGCGATACCGAAGATATCACTTAGATCCACACCGCGCGCCTGCACAATGCGTTTGGCTGCCTGTAGTGGGAGATAGCCGTACGTATCCATGACGGCATCCAGCAGTTCAGGCAAAGCTCCAGCCTCATACGGCCAGGTAGCTAGCAACTGATCAACCTTGCTCAGATCAAGCTCCGGCTCCAGATGGTCTTTGACTGGCATAGCAACGCAGGGTGCAACTGGCTTGTCATGATAATGAGTCGCGTACTCGGAGATACGTGTCTTGTAGAAGCCAGCACGCGAGGTACCAGTTGCGGGAGCAAGTTTGCGCGGCGTGAACTTCTCAGCCCCTTCGCGAATGTATGACTTGAACCACGGACGCGTCTTCCACTCATGCATTGGCTCGTACTCGATGGTGATGGCACGTGGAGGACAGGCTTTCTCACACAGCAGACAGGACTCACACTTCAGGTTGAACTCAGTCTTCAAACCATCCTGCGCGATCAACTGGATCAAGCCACGACTGCGCGGGGGCAGCTTTGGCTTTTCATACGGGTAGAGCCGTGTCACCTTTGGCCGGAAGAGGTGGCTAAAGGTCAGACCCATCCCTTCAAGAATACCACGCATACACTATACCTCTACTTCCTTCTCACCACGAATTTTGAGACCTTGCTTGGCTATTTTTTCGCGCAACTTTAGAATGCCTTCGATCAGCGCCTCTGGGCGAGGGGGGCAGCCAGGCACATACACATCCACCGGGACAATCGTGTCAACACCCTGGACAGTATAGTAGCTATCATAGAACTCGCCGCCGGAATTCGCGCATTGCCCCATACTCAATACCCACTTGGGTTCAGGCATTTGCTCCCACAGCAGACGCAGACGTGGACCCATTTTCACAGAGACCGTGCCAGCCACAATCATCAGATCCGCCTGACGAGGGCTGGAGCGAAAGACTTCGGACCCAAAGCGTGATAGATCATAATGCGCTTGTGCCGCCGCCATCATTTCAATGGCGCAGCAAGCCAGACCATAGCCCAGCGGCCACACTGACTTGGAGCGCGCCCAGTTCTGTGCCCATTGCAACATTTCAGCCATACTCGTGAGCTGAACGGGAAGTTCCTGATCTCCTGGAATATACTGATCGGGACCGGATGCCATCGCGATGGGTATAGGTTGGCGGCGCGGCGTAGACGCCGCTTTCTCATTTGCTTTTACGTCGCTGCTCATAAAAATTACTCCTGCGCAAAGGTTTAGCAGCACCTATTGCTCGGTTGAGATCATATGTAGGGTTTAAAGAGACGGGGAACGATGTATCTGTATCTACACTCCATCTTGAACGTATTATAGCACGAAGTTTCCAGAGTGACCACTGAGCCACTAAACCGCTGCACACGGGCAGGATTCCTGTGGTAAACTGGTGCATACGAAGGGTTACGATCTCTTCTATCACGGGAAAGGGACTTGCATGGAGACAAAACAGCTCAAGATTGCGATTGTTGGCACAGGCAATATCGCGGGTGCCTATGCCGAGACGCTCCAACCGCACGCCGCACAGATCCGTCTGTTGGGTGCCACCGACGTTGATCTACCACGTGTGGAGAAATATGTCGAAACCTATGGAGGTCGCGTCTACGCTTCACTGGAGGAGATCCTGGCAGATCCAGAGGTAGATCTTGTTGTCAATCTGACAATCCATCATGCGCATTACACAGTGGTCAAGCAATGTCTGGAAGCGGGCAAGCATGTCTATACCGAGAAACCCCTATCGCTGACTGCGCAGGAAGCCTGGGAGCTGGTACACCTGGCACAGCAAAAAGGCGTCCGTTTGAGCAGCGCACCGATTACAGTACTTGGCGAGGGTCAGCAAACAGCGTGGAAAGTGATTCGCGACGGCAATGCTGGTCCGATACGTCTCGCCTATGCGGAGGTCAACTGGGGCCGCATCGAGTCCTGGCACCCTGCGCCGGGTCCTTTTTATGATGTAGGAGTGCTCTTCGACGTTGGTGTGTATCCATTAACGATTCTCACCACTATTTTCGGGCCAGCACGTCGCGTGACAGCCTTTGGCAAAGTGCTCTATCCAGATCGCGTGACCAGAGAAGGTGTCCCATTTCATATCAAGACTCCTGATTTTGTGCTCTCGGCAGTCGAATTTGCCAATGGCAGTGTTGCACGCCTGACGACGAATTTCTACGTCGGCCATCACGGCAGACAGAAAGGGATCGAATTCCATGGTGACCAGGGATCAGTCTATTTAGCTGACTGGCAAAACTTTAACTCGCAGGTCGAGTTTGCGGAGTTCGGCAAGGAATACAAGCCAGTTCCCCTTGTAAAGGAACCCTATCCAGGAACCGAGTGGAGCCGTGGCGTTGTTGAGATGGCCGAAGCGATGGAGCAGAATCGTCAACAACGTATCACCGGTGCTCAAGCGGCACACGTGGTTGACATTCTTACCTCGATTCAAACCTCTTTCCGCGAGGGAAGAGCAGTAGAAATCAACTCGGAGTTTCCGCAGCCCGCGCCCATGGACTGGGCAAAATAATATAAATATACTTATGAGTCATCCTGAATTTTCGAGGGGCAGTGCCCATCTCTCGCACCCGTTTTTCTAGCAGGGGCACCAAGGGCCGTTCAGGGAGAGGGTGTGAGAGAGTCGCGTAGGGGAGGGCCTTGCTCCCTCCCCTACGCGACTCTCTCACACCCTGCAATTCCCTTGATCGCGATGTACCCACGTTTTAGAAACTTTTTCAAAAGTTCAGGATGACTCACAATGAGAGGAATATGTAGTGGGAACATTTACGATTACAGTTTTACCAGGGGATGGCATCGGGCTAGAGGTGACGGAGCAGGCGCTCTTCGTCTTACAGACCGTTGCCCAACGCTACTCGCACAGCTTCACCTTTCACCACGGCCTTGTAGGCGGAGCTGCAATTGAGGCCGAGGGAAGTGCAATTTCGGATGCGACGCTCGAACTATGTGCAAAAAGTGATGCAATTCTCTTCGGTGCCGTTGGTGGTCTAGTTCATTATGATAGCAAGAAAATGCAGGTCAAGCCTGAGCAAGCACTTTTCAAACTGCGTAAGGGCTTCCAATTCTTCGCGAACTTACGTCCTGTGCGCACAGTGCAGGCGCTTCTGGCTGCATCGCCTCTTAAAGCAGAAGTATTGCGCGGAACTGATCTCCTTGTCGTACGCGAGTTGACAGGCGGCCTGTACTACGGTCACCTGGAGCCGCCTGTACCAGGAAAACCAAGCGAGATTCGCCAGACAGCACTGGGTGAGGAGGCGATTGATACGCTGCTGTATACAGAAGGGGAAATTGAGCGTATCCTGCGTATCGCTTTTGAGATCGCACGGGATCGCAACAAAAAAGTAACTTCGGTTGACAAGGCAAATGTACTGAGTTCTTCGGTCTTGTGGAGACGCGTAGCTGAGCGTGTGGCTAAGGATTATCCTGATGTCGCGTTTGAACATCTGCTGGTTGATGCCTGTGCCATGCACTTGATTCGTCGTCCTGTCACTTTTGATGTGATTGTGACAGAGAACCTGTTCGGGGATATCCTTACTGATGAGGCTTCAATGTTAGCTGGTTCAATGGGAATGCTTCCTTCGGCCAGCCTGGGTACACGAAGAACCGAGCATGGTATTTTTGGTCTGTACGAACCTGTTCATGGTTCTGCTCCTGACATTGCAGGCCAGGGCAAAGCTAATCCTATCGCGGCAATTCTCTCAGCAGCTATGTTGCTGCGCTATTCACTGCAGTTGAAGCAGGAAGCTGATGCGATTGAAAAGGCGGTGGAGCAGGTTATCGAAGAAGGATATCGTACAGAGGATTTACGGGAAGAAGGACGGCAGGTTCTTTCCACACAGGAAATGGGAGCAAGAATCGCCCAGATGTTGCGCTCAACGCACTAGATTATCCTGCTTATCCCATCATTGGTTTGGGACAGGGTCCGAGAGCGCGTAACTTCTTTCGGACCCCTGCTAATCTTTCGCGCACCACTAACACTTGCTCATCTTCAGGTTCAGCAAGTACTAGAGGTACTGTCTGTTCATCGACTGAACTGCTCTCGGATGCGACGGGAGTAGAATGTGCTGAATCCAATTGAGCCTCTAGCAAAGAGATCTCATCGAGAATACGTTGCTGGTAGATATACCAGAGCGTTACAGCTCGCTCAACTCCCATCGTGTACCACCCTTTTTTGTTTGCTGCTAACAAGCTAGCGAGCAACGGTACCATAGACCAGATTATTAATGATATTGAGTAGTTCCTCGTCTTGATAGGGCTTGACCACGTAAGCGCTTGCGCCGAGAGTCATCGCACGCTGCTGATGTTTCGCAGCAGCGCGTGAGGTAAGCACTATCAGCGGGAGTGTACGATATTGCTCCTGCGCACGCACAGTAGAGATCAGCTCGTATCCATCCATACGCGGCATCTCAATATCAAGTAGGACAGCAGCAGGAGTCTCGTAGGAAATCATTTCAAGAGCTTCTACGCCATCGCGCGCCATCTGCACCTCCCAGCCATGCTGCTTGAGCATATTACTGACGACGCGACGCACGCTTGGACTATCATCCACAACAAGCAGATGCTTGCCACGCTCTGCAGCTACCGGAGCTGATGCTGTAGGCTGTACAGGTAGCGCAGATATTCTACCAGCAGTAATGTCCAGGCGTTGTTTACTCGTACCGGCTGGGAGAGCAATCTTCAAGGCATCGGGCCGCGTGGGAATAACGCTAATATTGGTCGCAAGCAGGTCACTTAACTCCAGCACAAGGACCACATGTCCATTTCCTAGAACAGTCGCCCCTGCAATACCATGAACATGACGAAGGTGTGGGCCAAGGCTCTTCATCACGATATCAAATTTCCCCTTGATCTCATCAACAACCAGGCCAACGCGACGCCCACCTGAGTTTACCAGAATCACCTGTGCCTTCTCGTCAAGAACCCCTGCATGAGGCAATGAGAGATACTGTGCAAGCATGTGGAGCGGGTACAATTCATTGCTCACGACCACAGCGGGCTGTAATCCAACCTTCGCATGCTTAAAGTTATCCAGACGACCGATTGAGTCAACGTTGACAGTTGGAATAGCAAACTGCTGATTACCCACACGCACCATCATTGCACCTTGAATGGCAACACTGGTTGGGAAGGTCATGGTAAAAGCTGTTCCCTGACCCGCCGTTGATTCAACACTGAGAATACCACGCAGTCGCGTCACACTATCACGCACAACATCCAAACCAACACCACGCCCACTCTCTTCGCTTAACACTTTAGCAGTCGAGAAACCGGGATGGAAAATCAACGAGACAAGGTCATTTTCTGACAACTGGTGATCAGGGCGAATCAAGCCACGCGCAATAGCAGTCTGACGAACACCCTCACGATCAATACCTGTGCCATCATCACGTACGGTAATGACGATCTGATTGCCTTCGTAAGCTGCTGAAAGCGTCACCTTTCCAACTGGTGATTTCCCTTTTTGCTGTCGCAGCTCAGGCATTTCAATCGCATGGTTGACAGCGTTACGGACCAGATGGAGCAATGGACCGCTAATCTCTTCAAAGACGGTTCGATCAACCTCAGTTGCCTCACCTTCACGCAGAAACTCGATCTCTTTTCCCTGTTTAAGTGCAACGGCACGCGCAGCACGATAGAGACGTGGCACCATATTTGACAGAGGAACAAGGCGAGTCTTCATCAGCCGATCCTGGAAAGTGGTATTGAGGCGGTTCTCTCTGGCAAAGACACTTTCACACTCGCGAATAATTGTATCCATCTCGGCGCTAAGCGTGGTCATGTCCGAGATGCCCTCGCTTAGACCACGAGCAAGCTGATGGAACTCGGTATAGCGATCAAGCTCCAGTTCATCAAAATCGGAGAAGTGGGCAGGAGTCTCACCGCCCTTCCCATTCATGCCATTTTTAAGATTGCTAGAAGAGAGTAAACCAGTATTACCTTCCCCTGGCATTACCTGTACTGAACGACCGCTGGGCAATGTTGCTGCCTCGAAACGACTCTCCAACTTCTGGCCAACATCACGCAGACGATTACTACTTACTGTGACATCAGCAACCAAGCGCATCAAACGCTGGATACGTTCTTCGAGAACACTGCGATTCACCAGGATTTCGCCGAAGAGATTGACCAGTTCGTCCAGACGTTGCAAGCGCACACGAACGCTGAGATCCTGGCGATTCCCACGCAGAGGCTCAACCTCAGTCAGATGACCATCGGCAACAACCCCTGCCATAGAGGGTGCTGGGGGAGCAGTATCCTCATGATCTTCCAGGTAGTCCTCATAGATCAGTTGTTGTGTTGAGCTCTTCTCACCAAGCAATTCAATGTAGCGCTTATGAAGAGCTTGTACCCTGACTTCGTCACTTGTGTCTGATGTATCGCTTCTGTTAATCAACAGATCTAATGTCTCGGCAGTATCAAGGATAATACTCAAAACTGCTGAAGTGATACTGACTTTCCCCTCCATAATAGAGTCGAGAAGGTCTTCAGAGATATGGCTCAAATCAGCAATAGCACGAAATCCCATCATGCCCGCTGCTCCCTTGAGGGTATGGGTGGCACGACGGATACCTTGAATCAGTTCGAGGTCCTCTGGGCTTTTCTCCAGAGCAGCAACATGCATACTGATTGTCTGCAAGTGCTCCTCTGCCTCCATGCGGAAAATCTCCACAGCCTCTTCGCCAAAATCGTTAGCGAATGTCGAACTCTTCGATGCCGAAGCAGGGGTTACAGGAGGAACCTGTGAACGATTTTGCACAGGTGGGACGGATGCGCTGGGAATGGGTGCTGCTGCAGGAGATAAAAGAATTTCTTGCCTCCGTGCATCCGACTGTACAGACGAGGAAGGCAGTTGGAGGAGAGCAGAGGCATCATTATTTGCCACTGTAAGTTGCTGTAAAAACTCCTGACGAACCTGAATTTCTATCTCGGTACGCAGGCGTGATTCTAACTCATGCAGATCTTCAGGTGCGCCGGTCTGAGCGGCCCGTTGCTGCAAGCGCTGCCGTTCTTCAAACTCCTGACGCACCTCATTGCGAATTTGCCACTCCAGATCTGCACGCATACGTGTGGCTGCTGAAGCCTCGCGTTGCTCCTCTTCCTGGCGCAGTTCCTCGCGTATTTGCGCCTCTAATTCTGCACGTAGATACGAGAGATCACCCTCACGTTCAAACGTTACGCGTTCACGTAGACTTTCCGGGTCACGCGCAACCTGCATCTGCCAGGGACTCCAGGCAGCGTTCTGCTCGAAGTGAGCAGGAGCGTGCTCTTGCACCCCTCTGAATGACTCGCTCCAGGACTGAAGAGAAGTGGAGAGCTGCTGCAACGCTTGCTCAACCTGCTCATCGGTACTCGTTATCCCGTTAGCAATAGCATTGAGTACCTCCAGCACCCGTTTCAATTTGCTATTGGAAACCCACATTACCGAGAGAGGCAGATAGCGTCGCACATGTTCCGGGCTATTCCGCAAATTCAGGCCCATTGCTTGCCCGGCCCAATCTTCCATGCGATCCAGCGCGTCTTTTGACCCGTTCAGAAAGCCCTTGAATTCGCCGCGCTGATTCTCGATCAGAGTTACAGCCTCGTGTAGTTGTATCACAAGACGTTTCAATCCAGAAGCTTGCATTGCTACAGCCTGAACGTCCTGCTGCACTACCTCAATGCCTGAATCTTGAGCGTCCGCTGGTGTTGCGATCTCTGAAGGCACAATGGCAGTGGAGCCAGACGCCGGAAATACATTGCCAGTATACTCAGTCTCATGGCCTACATGATCCGCATACTCGGCTGGCACCCAGAAGTCTGCTGCAGAGGCATTAGTTGCCTGGAAAGAGAAGGTAGGTTGAGGTTGTATTTCCTCCTCGACAGGAAGAGATGCAGATGCAAAAGATGAGGGAGGAGACAAATAGTTCTCTTCCTCATCCTGGACGATCTCCGAAGTCGGTGTATAGTTTTGACGTGTGGAAGCCATCAAGGCGTCAAGAGCGCTGGCAGGAATGTGTGGCGACTCATAGGGCGGCTCAAAAGAAAAATGCTGCCCCTCTTCACGCTGCACTGAAGATGAATACTCATGATGAGACTCAGAAGAAGAGATACCTTCAAAGGTATTTTCAGAGTCAAAAGAAGCCTCAGCAACAGGGTCTTCAGGCCACGCCAAATCCTCTCCGGGAGAGAGGGTAGGAGTACGGAAAGAAGCCAGAACCTCTTCAAATAACGGAAGAGAAGGAAAGGAGGGAAGAGGCTCATTTTCCGTAGCCACTGGTAGCTCAGGAACTGCTACCAATGGCTGGTCTACGGGAGTGCTTTCAGCAGCTTTATCTTCAGCGCTGTGATCTGTAGATGCAGGAGACGAAGCATCTAACAGAGAGCGATACTGGGCGTAATCAGCATCATCTTCTGCAATCACAGACTCTTCATCAATCCCACTACGAATACCCTCCACAAGCTGATGCAAACGGCCCAGTGAACGACGAAGCAGGCCGAGGGCAGGTTCATCGAGCGAGATCAACCCATCCGATGCATCCCCCAGGATGTCTTCCATGCCATGAGCCACATGAGCCAGGCCCGGGAAGTCCATCATGGAAGCGGAACCGCCAATGGTGTGAGTGCGGCGGTAAGTCTCTTCGAGGGCATCCATGTCGCCAGGTGACTGTGTTAGCCGTTCGAGATTCGTCTCGATTTCCGGCAAATAGCTATTCACCTCTTCGATAAACGAATCGAGGACAGACAGTTTATCAAATGTATTCGACATGTTGCGCGTACTCACTTTTTAGTCTTTATGGACGTTTTCTTGCCAGCGCGGACGAGAAGACAGCGGCCTACTAGTCTGTGATACAGGAGGCAAGGAGAAGTTATTTCCACCATTCATACCATTTACAAACGGCTGTCCTTGATCAAACTGCAAACCAACCATCCCCGTCTGGTACTGCGGGTTATCAAAGCCATTCATATCCCCAAAATCCTGCTGCTGAGGAAAGAACTGCTGACTCCCACCGTTTCCACCGTTCCCACTTCCCCCATTGCCAAACGCGCCATAGCCTTGAGTATTCCCATACCCAAGCTGTGGTATGTTCTGGGACTGGTTACCAGCAAAGGCGGAACCACTTTCATGAACGGGGAATTGCGGGGAACGCATAGCCATAGAGACAAGCGAACCACTATTTCCTGGCTCAGGCAAGGGAGGAAAGTTCCCCGTAAAGTCCTGACTCCAGAGATGATCTCCACCAGAGTTCAACGGAGCAGACACCAACTGCCCATTGTTCACATCGCTCGCTTCAGAGATAGCCGTCATAGGAGAGAACGAACCAAGCATATCATTTGTACGATCTGGTAAGCGGAATGTTGAAACCGAAGCACGAAGTTGCTCAGAGAGTTCGGCCAGATAGCTGATACTTACTGCCGTTTCCTGGGTAGCAGCATCGGCCTGACGTGTAATCTCAGAGATACGGCTCATAGCAACTGCGACAGCTTCAGAAACAGAGGTCTGTTCGTTAGCAGCGCGGGCAATATTTTCGATCATTTGTGTCTGACGCTCGACAGCACTGTAGATCGAGTTCAGTGAACGACCAGCATCATCGGCAAGTTGAGATCCTTTCACCACCTCTTGCGTGCTATCTTCCATAGCAACAACAGCCTCGTACGTGTCACCCTGAATACTTTTCACAAGCGTTGCAATACGCTTCGTTGAATCGGTTGAACGCTCAGCCAGCAGGCGGATCTCATCAGCCACCACCGCGAAACCGCGTCCATGTTCGCCAGCCATTGCTGATTGAATAGCAGCGTTAAGAGCTAGCAAATTCGTCTGATCAGCAATATCAGCAATAATGTTAACAATCTCACCGATCTCATTAGAGCGCTCACCAAGACGTTTGATTTTCTTAGCAGTTTCCTGTACGTTTTCGCGGATGAGCATCATTCCATCAATGGTTTGACGGACAGCTTGTTGACCAGTTGCAGCATTGCGTAAGGCATCCTGAGAGGCCTCCACACTCATCTGCGCACTACGAGAAGCGTTCTGGATAAACATAGCCAGAGCCTCTACCGCTTCTGTCGTCTGCGCAATCTGTTTCACCTGTGTCTCAGTAGCTTGAGCCAGTTCAGCAGAGCGGTCAAGGATACGACGCGTTGCATTGGTAACCTGAACAGCGGTTGACTGCACACGACCGACAACTTTTGCCAGTTCTTCAATCATATAGTTAAAAGAGTCAGCAAGCACACCAAGCGTATCAGGTGTTACCTCTGCCTGGACACGCAGGTCTCCATCACCAACTGCGCTGACCTCCTGGAGAAGCTTCTCAATCTGAGCCTGCAGAGCTGCCGCATCATTTCCACTCGTACCTAAGGTTGAGCTTGACGAGCTACCCTGATTATCAAGTAATGAGTTCAGGGCACGAGTGAGCATTGCGAAATCATCGTCACCATAGACTGGCGCACGTACAGTGCGATCTCCACTATTATAATCATGGCAAACTTCAGTGAGCGTATTAATACGATCACGCACTCTGCGATGAAAGATGCTATTGAGCAAAAACACAATGATTGCTGTCGCAATTGCACATACACCAACAGCGTAGGGAAGGACATTGCGATCAAGATTCAAGGAAATGAAGCCGAGGACAATAAATAGGACAATAGGTACAACTATTGATACTGCCATCGAATAGGCCAGGAACGCGCCGACAGTCATACCGCCTCTATTCTCAGGATTCATCCGCCAGACCTCCGTTCATAAAATAGACCTCTGTCAACTCAAAAGACTACAGAGCCGCTTTATCTTTATAACAAAACTCCATAATGTTGCATCTTTTCGGAGAAAAGGAGACGAGGGACATCAAGAAACATCATGGTTCGATTAGCAAACACAGTTCCTCCAGAGGCATAGGAAGCAATCCAGGAAGGAAGTGCTTCTTGACGCTTCCTCTTCTCTTCAAGAGCAGAAGCAGGAAGAGGTACCATCTCACTAACCGCATCCACAACGAAGCAGATCACCATATCGTTATATTGCAATGACAGCAAGCGAGTGGATGGAGTGAAGGGAACTGAATTGAGATCGAGAAATTGGCGTAGATCAACAACTGAGACAATTGAGCCACGCAAATTGATTACCCCTTTAACCCAGGGAGCAACATTAGGAACTGGTGTTACATCGACCAGACGCTCGACCCCTTGCACATGCTCAGCTTTTACAGCAAGCTCGCGATTCTCAAGAGAGAATACGAGGAACTGCTCGCTCCCTACCATCGAGGAGACTTCCGCTGAGCGATTTCCTAAATAGAGTTGGCCTTGTGCTAATTGCATCTGCAGCGCTGCAACTGAAGGGGACTGCGCCATCAACTTTTGGAGCGCCGCGAGAGCTTCAGGTTGTAATGTTCTCAGATTGTCACTGGACACAAACTTTTACTCCGAAGGCTAAGGTATAGCTACGAAACAATTACTGAAAAACCGCTTAAGTCCAGTGCACTCTGGTTTTAAACAAGTCGTCGTACACTGGAGACCAGTTCTTCTTCTTTGAATGGCTTCGTTAGATAGAGATCGGCACCTTGCCGCAGACCCCAGGATCTATCTAACTCCGTCGTTTTACTGGTAAGCAAGATAATAGGAATGTTCCGGCTGAACTCCAGGTTTTTCAACCTGCGACACACTTGAAAACCATTTTGCTTTGGTAAGACTACGTCCAGTACAATACATTGAGGACGTTCTTTAAACACCTTTTCGACAGCTTCATCTCCATCGACCGCAGTGACGACGACAAAGCCGTTGTTACGCAACGGTGTCACAATCATCGTCAGCTCTGTCCAGCTGTCATCTACAACCAATATCTTTTGCCCAGACATTCAATTATAACCTTTCCTAACAAGCCACACCGTTCTATAGCCCATAATGGCTAGCCATTTACAGGACCGGCCTCCACCATGACTTCCTAACCCCATTTGCCAGGAAGGAGAGAATGCCTTTTCCAACTTAGCCACGGTAACGAAGACGATGACGTATTCCTTCCTGCCGAGTAGGAGTACGCTCCTGCCAATTGGCGAGATGCTTTTTCACCGTCTGCACAAGTTCAACAGAATCAAACGGTTTCGTCAAATACTCTGTTGACCCTGCCAATTTCCCACGCATCTTGTCGAACAGGCCATCCTTTCCACTGAGCATGATAATGGGAATTTGCCGAAACTGCAAGTTTTTCCGAATAATCTGGCAAATTTGGTACCCATCCATACGCGGAAGTTGAATATCAAGCAAAATGACAGCGGGCATTTCATCAGCAACCGAAGTGAGAGCGCTTAGACCATCGCCAACAGTTATCACTCGAATGTGCTCACGCTGCAATGTCATTTGCACGATTTTCCGCACGGTCGGACTATCATCCACTACCAGGACTGTTGGTTCAGTCATCTAGATAAACCTCCTTCGTGTTTCAGGTGACGAAAAGTCTCCTTGAGCATTGGGAGTACCAGTTGTTCCATTCCAGTTCTGGACAACGCCAAGTGCTGGCGGCTGGTACGTTTCACGTCCACGTACACCCTGTGTTCTCCGTTGCGCACGGTGCACCTGATATTGTTGAATTTCATGATCTATCTCAGACAAGAAAATTTTCCAGGCAACGGTGAGTTGACGACCTGTGTGCGAATTTCCTACCTCGTCTCGCAATAACTCTGTAAAGACAATACGCAGGAACGCATCTAGCCCACGCAATGCCTCCCAGTAAAACTCTTCTAACTGTTCGCCTTTCACAACCTTGTTTAGACTGAGAATATCATTACAGTCAAGTTGTCCATACGTAAATGAGGTTGTATCAAGAATTGGAAACTGTTGTTTGGCAAGCAGACGAAGCTGTTGCGCAAAGCGACGATCCAGATAGCGAACGATCTCTATTGAGGGGACATGACCACGACCACGTAGATTCCGTGCGTATCTTCCATGATGAATGAGCAAGGAGTTAATGCATTCAGCCAGCGTCCGAATTAAGCCAAGTAAGTGGCCCTCAATATTTGTAGCGCTACTCTGCTGAGCAAGCGTATATTGGCATTTAATGATAATATTCGAGAGGTCCTGTTGCAGCTCTGTCTCCAGCACTGTATCAACTACTTCGATCAAGTTGAGAGAGAGCAGTTGAGCCATAACACGTGCGACACGCGCTTCTGGCATCATCAGTACTAGAGCCACGGCTTGCAATGTCAGCTCACCATTTGCCAGGCAGAGCACCTCGATACTCTCCTGATTGAGCCCCAGGCTTCGTACGTCCTTGCTTACCTCTGGTTGCCAACGCGCAACTGTTGTACGCGAAAAAAGCATCACCCCTTCACGTGCAATCTCCTCCCACTCGTCGGCCTGTCGAAGGGCTTCAAGCAAGACAGAATCAACGTCAAGTGGCTGCATTTTACTTTCGAGAGAGACTAGCTGACGATGGAAAGCAAAACGCCCATTTACCCAGCGCATTGCATGGCTGATGGCCTGTGTCACCGCAAATTCCAGGCGCTGCTGCATCTCACTTGCACTCATCCAGCCACGTTGGACTAACATCGACAACGCCAGCGGCATATCCCCCCGTGAAAGATCGCGGATCTGTTGTGCACGAGATGGATCAATTTTATTAATAAGGCAAAGCATGCCCAAAATATCTGGCTGCGGCACACCGTCCTCATGGAGCCCGACAACTTGACCCTTGCGCAAACTAATTGAGAGTGTCTCTGATCCCGAAGAAACAAAAAGATTGCCCGTTTTCTCACTCAGCGCAAGCATTTTTAAGATAGACTGGAGACCCAGAGTTTGCAAATCTCCATCCATGATACGGTCTTGCTGATCCATCTTCTTCTAGTTCCTTTATCTATCTATCTGACTGGTAGCATACATCTTTTCACGTACAACGCCACTTATGGCGAAGAGAAAGAAACCGAGGGAGCGCTCCAGCCCCCGTCTAAGAAGTGCATGCTTTGCACCTTTACATCTCCTCTTATGAGGAATAGTTCACTAGCGTTTGCCTGAAAATACCAAAAAGCTTTATCCTTGTCCTGCTGGGTTCTCACCTTCACACGTGCATATATGCTGAACCGCTGTGAGCAAATGGCTCATATGAAATGGTTTCTCAATATATGAAACGTTTGCCCCTGTAAAATATGGACTCTGCACTGGATGCTCGTGGTGTAGGAGCGCGCTCATCACGACAAAGCGTGGTAGGAGACGGAGCGAGCCAACTGAAAGACAATGCATCACCTGATACCCGTTCATCCATGGCAATATAACGTCAATGACGATACAATGCGGCTGCCATTCCAGACAACACAAGATTGCTTCCAATCCGTCGGAGGCTACCCTGACCTCAAATCCTGTCCCCAATGTTAGATAGTGGCATATAGTCTGAGCAATATCCGCATCATCATCCACCACCAGCACACGTTTTAAGCAAGATATGTTTGTATACTCTTGTCGCCGTCGCTCTGGAAAAACTAACTCCTGAAAAACATCGAGGTAGCGCTGCAAATGCCCCATTTCAAAAGGTTTCTGCAATACAGCCGCAACACCAAGAGTGCTCAGCGTCTTTCGCGAGAGCGAGAGATTGCTGAAGACAATTGGCAACAATGCATTTACCCGTTGCTCCTGCAGATACCGTGCCACCTCATCCACACACTCCTCTTTTCCAATTGCAGCGCAGCTACTCTCTCTTGAGAGAGTAGAAAGCACTTCATCTAGATCATACAATACTATATCACTATTTTGTTGTGAATGGTTAGTATGGCTGCTTTTTGCTTCCACAACCAGGACCTCGTAATTCCAGCGCCGGATATTTGTAATCAGGATGTGCTGAAAACTATTCCGCTGACCTACCACCAGCACACGCAGTCTGCGTCGCTGTGGTGGAATGCCCCATTGCTCTGGCAACACTGTCTGGCCTTCAAGCAGCCGAACCCGTTCCTTCTTATCCAGGTCCATGCTTCTCCTACAAGCAACACTTTTACACTCTTCTAAAAAAATACTGCGAAGAAAATGCTCTCTCGCTCTTCCTCCTCCAACCTTTCCCCTGACTGCCCCTGCAGCAAAGTGAGGAGAGAAGATACAAATGTGCTATGTAAAGTGTACGCCGAAAGCAATTAGGCCCTTATAAAATTTCACGCCTCCCTCTTAAAATTGTATTAAGATTCTTTCTCACCTTCTTGAGGACGAAACACATACCCAATACCGGGTTCGGTAAGAATATAGCGTGGATGCGAGGGTTCAGGCTCAATTTTGAGGCGCAGTTGACGAACGTAGACGCGCAAGTAGTCAGCCTCTTCGCCGTATTCAGGTCCCCACACGGCGCGTAACAGAGCACGATGCGTTAACACTTTGCCCGCATGCAGCATAAGCTGGCGCAACAATTCAAATTCGGTAGGAGTGAGACGGATATCTTGTGACCCCGCTTGCACCTGCCGTCTCGCGATATCCATGTGAATATATCCATTCTCTGATACTAAGATTTCAGGATCCTGTTCACTTGCAATCTCCTGTGTGCCAGCACGCCGCAAACAGACACGTACTCGCGCTTGAAGCTCGTCATTACTAAAAGGCTTGGTTAAATAATCATCGGCCCCCAGGTCCAGCGCTTTAACCTTCTGCTTCTCCTCTGTGACCGCCGAGAGAATGATAATCGGTATCTGGGTGAACTCGCGCACTTGAACACAGACATCAACGCCATCCAATTCACCAGGCAAACAAATATCCAGGAGAATGAGATCTGGCTGATGAACACGTACAACGTCTACAGCCTGGCTCCCGTTGTCAGCGATCAGCACTTCATACCCTTCTATCATCAGATTGCGCCGCAGAATACGCTGAATAGGCGGCTCATCGTCCACCACGAGAATGCGTTTTCCCTTGCCTCTCATAAATCTTCCTCCTGCATAGACGCGTGAACGGATAACGGTGGGGAATGGTCTCGTGCTACAGTAGCTTTTTCCCGTGACACAATGCTGTGCCTATGGGCAGGTAGTGTGAAAGTGAAACAAGTACCACCATTTTCAGCCGCTTCAACTTCAATCTTCCCATGATGAGCCTCGACAATCCCTTTACAAATCGCCAGCCCCAGACCATCACTGTAAGAGCGTAAGCTATAAAAAGAATGGAAGATGCGCTCTCTTTCTCGCTGTGGTATCCCTTCACCATGGTCAATAACGCGCACACGCAACATATCAGACACACTGGATACATCTAGCACAATCTCAATAGGTGCATGAACAGGGCTATGATGTGCGGCATTTTCGAGTAAGTTCGCAAACACGCGGCGTAATTGAGCGTGATCCGCGTGAATAAGCGGAGGCTTCCCCACAGTTTGAATCTGGACTCGGCGGTCTCCAAGTGTGCGCTGTACCCGCTCCATGGCTCCATGCACAATCTCTACAACATCACACCATTCTTTTTCGAGTAGCAACGCCCCCATCTCTATCCGTGACAGTTCAACCAGAGCATTGACAAGCACGGTCAGGTGGTCTGTCTCACTATTAATATCCTCAAGCATCTCGTGGAGATCCGTGGGACTCCATTCAACACCTTCTTGCAGCAGGCCTGTAACAGCGGCTTTGATCGTTGTTAACGGAGTGCGGAGATCGTGTGAGACTGTAGAGAGCAAGGCCGAACGATTTTTTTCATCCCTCACCTGTTCGGTGATATTCTGCACCTGTAAAGCGTTAGCTTCAAGATTGCCTTGAGGACTATGCATGGGATAACGAGTGAACTGATAATAGTGATCGGTCGAGGCACTTTCCAGGCGTGTCAGACGGCCATTCTCTTCGTTAAAAGAAGTGCGGACAACTGGCTCTGCCGCCAGAATGCAGCGCAGTTCTTGTCGGTAAGAGCTTTCCTGAGTAAAATCTTGCAAATAGGCAGTTACTTCTTGCTCATTACGCACGTATGGTCTCAGTTTTGAAAAAATCTTCTCTATCGTCAAAGTCGAATTCTGACCCTGGCCTAATCCTGCTGGCAAGCCGTAAAGGGTTGAAAGGCTCTCTAAACGCTGACCGCAAAGCACTTCTGCTGCTGGATTCATATACGTGCAGATTCCTTGAGTATTCACTACAAACCAGGCATCTTTTACCCAGTTCGTTGATTGCTTGAATTGGACGAGTAATCGGCTCAGTCCACCAAGCATACCCGCTCGCGTTAGTGCAGATTCAGTTGTGTGAGCTAGCAAACTAAGCGTTTCCGCAAATGGCGCTTTTTGCTCCTGATTAGCGTTTTTCTGAAGGGCAGATAAGAGAGAGGAGGAAGAACGCGCTGTATCTCCAGTCGGATTGCCCTGTGCTTTCGTACGCTGCTCCTCACGTAGAAACAGCTCTTCAAAATTCCGTCCATTCGGTGACAGGAATTGAGCGCTGACAACGCGCAAGAAGTGTGACAGGCTGGTACCAAAAGTGCGCTGTGTCTCTTCACGGACACGAGCAAGCAACTCCAACTCCTCGCCGGGCGTCAGATTTCCTGCACAGCTCGAAGCCATTTCAAGCTGTTCGATTGCCTCCTGAAAAGAGCTGTATTGTTGCACAGATTCTAGCAGGACACCGTTGTGAATTGCGATTGTCGCTTGATTGGCAAAGAGAGAAAGAATATCAACCTTCAACGGTGTAAAGCCACCAATCTCAGGGGAGCAGAGGAAGAGGACACCGTGAGCCATTGTCTCTGTTACTAAAGGAGCACTTAACATCGAACAGACCGCAAGTTCTGTGTAAAAGGGCAAACTATCCGGGAACCGTCCGTCATGGCCGATATCATGTGACATCTGTGAACTACGCTGCAGAAGCGTCTGACTGAGAATACATTGCTCATGAGAGGAGAGGTCAAGCGGAAAGAAGCGTTCGAGCACTTTCTCATTCATACCAGAGGAAGCAGCCAGGCGGAAACAGCGCTGCTGCCGATCAAATACCGCAATAGCAGATGCAACGTTGAGTGCATCAGAGATACCAGTCACAATCTGCTGTAAAAGAGTGGCTAGATCAACAGTTGTGGTCAATGCATGTGTGACACCCTTGAGTGCACGCCGCTGTCGATCCTGTATAGCAGTATTTCCTCCAAGCTGGACGCTCTCAATCGCAGTGGCGACAACTTGCGCAACGCTATGCATGAGACGCTGCAAGGTCGGATCATCATAAATGGTGGGAACAATACTTCCTAGTTCAAGGGTACCAAGCACACGATCTTCAACAACAAGCGGCGCAATGAGGGTTGCACGGAGATAGTTATATGCATTGAGTGCATCTCCATGTTCAGCAGGAGATCCGTCCAGGCCATCAGGATAGTTTCGTACACGCAGGCCGGGATCTTTGATGAGCTGGGCAACATGCGAGTCAATGTACGGATGCTGATGACGAGCTGCAACCCAGTCATCTCCCTCACGCTGACAGACGGTGATGCGCACCGCCTGGCGGTCATGACGCAGCAACACCACACCAAAGACATCAAATGGTACAGCATGCCCTAACTCGGTCGCAAGCCGAGTATAGTCAGCGTTCGCTTCACGAACGCTGGAAATAATACGCGCGATACGCTCTATAAGGGTAGATTCCTCTACTGTATATGTTCTCGCTTCCATCGCTTCCTTGCCAGCTCCCTACAGATCACTACGGCTTCTGGTATCTTCAACCCTCAACTCTCCCTCATAAGGCATAAGCATACGAGATCGTATGCTGCTACTTCCGCGCCCTTGATTTGTGTTATACAAAGTTTAACATATGTATACAAGGTTACAACAAAACTATAACAAATACTGACAAAATTTTTCACATCGCAATGATGCCGAAAAAAAGTATACCACACCTCCACCAGTTTCCGTCAACAGTAGTGCAATTCGGCTATTGTTTTTCTTTATTCTTCAGATTGTATCAATATTTTCCAATTTTCTTTCCTGATGACTTTCTTCCCACAACTTGACCAACTCAGCCAGAACACGTAGACTGAGAGCGACACGGAATGTTCTGAGTTAAGGAGAGGTAGTTCCCCTCAACTATGGATAGAAATGTGTCCACCTGTAATTCTGCTTTTGTCTCTGGAGATGTTATGATCTATGTTTCTGTTGGTCCGCTGGTGCGCGCTGTAAGTTCGACAAGCGCGTGTATCTGGGCAGAGCTTTCAGCAGCCTGTACTGTCTCACTGTCCGCACAATCCGAAGCTTCACAACATGCTTCTTGGGTCGCAGCTGAAGTGCAATGCAGCACCACGACAACATGTGTCGGGGGTCGTTACTATGCATTGCTCTACCTGCAAGATTTGCAGCCGCGCACATGGTATCAGTATACACTAAGCATCTGTCCAAAAGATGCAGGACCCGACAAACATGTTCAGACTGAGCAAGTGCTTCCCCAACAATGCTTTCGTACGTTTGACCACAGCATGAAGAAGCCTGAGCAAGCACTGCGTATCGCCTATGGGTCGTGCCGCAATGCTCGACTGAGCCGAATGGGTGAAGCAGACGCACTTGCTAGCTTCGGAGACTGGCTTCTACAACGATATGAGCAGCGCGAAGAGATGTGGCCGCACGCTCTTTTGCTTATCGGCGATCAGATCTATGCCGATGATCCGCCTCTACAATTGCTTCAGGAGTACCCAAACCTGCAAGATGGTGCCCATACGTTTGAGGAGTTCGCGCTACTCTACCAGTACGCCTGGACTTGTGATGAAGGAGTGCGTCAGGCGCTAGCAGTTCTGCCAACATACATGATATTTGACGATCATGAGATAACGAATAACTGGAACAATGCTCCCTTATGGCGTGCAGAAGCGTTGCGCAGAGGGAAGGAACAGTTGCTCATCGACGGACTGGTGGCGTATTGGGTCTATCAGGGCTGGGGCAATCTGCTACAGAGCGATACGTCCTCAATGCCACTTCTCGCTGTGATGCAGAGAGCAAAAGCTAACGGAGAGGATGCGCTCGATGCTCTGCGCGAGGCTGTCAAAGCCGATGTCTACGGAGAAAAACCGCTGCCGTGGCACTACGAAGTGCTTACCGACCCTCCCATCTTTGTGATCAACGCTCGGACGGAGCGCACGGCCTTCCTCACAGATGCTGGTGACGAACTCTTCTTGCCTACCCACATTATCGGAAAAGAGCAGATGCGCACGTTGCAAGAATGGTTGCATCAGCACGATGACGAGCGATGCCTGATCGCCTCGTCGGTCCCGATTCTGCTCCCCCCGGTGATTGCGACAGTGGAATACCTTGCAGGGCTGCGGCTCTGGCAAAAGAACGTCGAACCGTTGCGCCAGCTTGGAAGAAAGCTTTCCCAGCTACAACAGCGCGTCGCCTCGCGCAGCAGCTTCGATCACTGGCCGCTCTATGGAGGGAGCTGGCACGAGCTTATCGAGAGTCTTCAACAGCGCAAGCATGACGTGCTCGTGCTTTCCGGCGATGTGCATTTCTCCTATGCGGCCCAGGCGCATTCCAAACATTCTCCGGCTCGGCTTTATCAATTCGTCTCCACCCCACTTCTCAACGAGTTGAGCAGCTCCAACTTCCAGAAAATACGCTTGCAGGGACATATCTCGCGCATGAGTTATGGAGGTCTCTCGACAAAAATGCTCCCTCTCACGCAAATGCATGCACAAGCAAAGATCCAAACCGACATACTCTTTCAAAACGCAATTGCCCTGCTCACACTCCACCCCGAAGACACACAGAAGCTTGAGCACATCTACCTGGGGATTGTCGAGGGAGAGATGCTGGAGATTGGGCACACAAAGTTAGAAGGATTAGAGTAACCCTTTCAATTATTCTCTTTGGCAATGCCTATTTCACGTACCCGGTTAATTCTACATATCCCTGACCAGAGATAGCCTGCCCGTTGCTCTGACCTTGAACGTTGACTGCACCTTCCCAGTAGGTATTGCCCGTTGACTCCTTGACGATCAGCTCCTGATTTTTGACAGAGGGCGTTACGGTCAACGACACCTGCACCTGTGGATCGTTTATCTCAAGCTTCCAGCCGGAGGGATACGTAATCCCGGTGGTCGGACTGGTCCACTTGTCGAGCACACTTGCACGTAGCGCTGTCGCAGGCAATACGCTGTCCTTGCCGGAGGCGTCGATATAGCCGACATAGGTGCCAGAGGCATTGCGGATAAAGTAGAGCATCATCTCAGTGTTATTGTCCAGTTGAATGCTATACCAGTCCCAACCACCACCACCAAGCGTGAGAAAGTCTCCCCACTGGTGATCCATCCACGCTAGCCCAGTCACGTGCAAGGGCTGATTGTGATCAAGCAGTGTACCATCGACCTGCATACGCGTACGCGAATAGTAGTACGAGAAGCCTCCAAGTCCATAGGTAATCAAGCCGTTGCCATTATGCAGAACTGGCGCTTTCGTTGCGTTCAATTTCAAGTTAATGGAATAGTTTTGCATAGATGCAACCAGCGTATCGTGTCCATTCAAACCCTGCATAGACCAGTCACCGACATGCACGTCAATCCCTTTCGTCGAAGTTCCGTTCGGTCTGGCAGCAGGGTCTATGATACGACGTTGATCGTAGGCAAACGTACCGTTCGTCACGTCTGTAATTGCAAAATGTGCGGGACACACAGGAGGCAGATCACTGCGCAGAGCCTGGAACGTGACGAACTCGAAACCATATTGGTGTGGCTTGCCAGAAGCGTCGGTCGCCTCTAGATGACCTGTGTAGTACCACCACTCGGTCAGATTGTTGTGTGCCCCCTCATCCTCTGGAAAACGGACGGGCGGTAGCTGTGGCTCGGATTGTGTTGTGGCGACTTTCGGCAACTGTGCGGCGGTCGAGACCACGCCCGGCGCTCCACAGGAAGTGAGCAGAAGAAGCAGTAGCGCAACCGATACAATGATCGCTCGAAACCCTTTTAGACTATAAGAAATTCGCTTCATCGCTTGCCTCCTACTTCTACATCAACTGTGACTGCTGGCTGCGCACCATTCGATGCGGCATCCCTCGTCTCGTGAGTCTTTATGAACTCGGCAAGCGAGGGAGGATGGCGCTGCACGCCCACAAAGGGAAGCCACCAGTTCAGATCTCCCAGCAAACGCATCGTAGCAGGCACAAGCAGGCCACGCACCAGCGTTGCATCGATTAATACCGCTAGCGCCATCCCCAGGCCGAGCGCTTTGACCAGGATCATGTCAGCCGTGGCAAAGCAGGCGCTCACGACGATCACGATCACTGCTGCGCTGGTGATAATGCCACCACTGCGCTCTAAACCGATGGCAACGGCTTGAGTGTTGTCACCCGTCTGCCAGAACGCTTCCTGAATACGCGAGAGCAGGAAGACTTCGTAGTCCATCGAGAGTCCAAAAAGCGAGCAGAAGAGCAGGATGGGACTTGACGCTTCGACAAAGCCGAGCGGGGTAAAGCCCAACACCTGGTGCAGAAAACCGTTCTGGAAGATCACTACCAGCGCTCCGTAGCTGGCTAGAATCGAGAGTGTATTCATAATAATCGCTTTGAGCGGCAAGAGCAACGAGCGGAAGAGCAGCAGTAAGACGATATACGTTGTCAACGCCACGATAAGCACTGCTTTAGGAAAGTCGGTGTAGAGCGAGGTGACGTAGTCAATATTGCCAGCCGTTCCACCATCGACCAGTACACGAATGCCATGCCCGGCCGGAGTATTGCGAATCGTCTGCACAAGCGCCTGCGACTGCGCATCAATCATTCCATATTTGCTAATCACTTGCACCAGCATCGTATCTCTGGAGACAGAGGATTGCAGAAACGCACCGATGTAGGGATCAGCGATAAGCTGTGGATGTGTGTAGAGCAATTGATATTGCGCAAGCGTAAAGCGCGGATCGGCGCTCACAATACTATCTACACGTTGCACACGTGGATCGGCTTCGATACGTTTGATATAGTAGTAGAGGTTTTCAATATTCTCAGATGTCAGAATATTGCCCTTTGTCTGGACCGCCATGAGAATCGGTGTTGTCTCGCGTTGATTGAAGCGCTGAGCGAGCAGGTCATAGGTCGAACGCGATGGTACATCACGTGGGAGGATCGAGGCATCTGGCGCGGAGAAGTGCACGCCCAGAAACGGCAGTCCAAAACCGACGAGCAAGAGCAGGACAGGGAAGAAGATACGCAGCGGATAACGCATCACAAAATGCGAGAGCCGATACCAGAAACCGTGATGCAGTTCTTGCCCTCCTGCCACTGCGCCTGCACGTCTCCATAAACGTGGGATACGCACCGGAAACGCATTCACACGCAGGCCAAGAATAGCCAGGAGTGCAGGTAACAGTGTCAGTGCCGCAAGCACAGCCAGCAAGACAACCAGAATACCACCCAATCCCACTGAGTGCAGCATATTGATACGGAAGAATGTCAGACCAAGCAGGCCGATAGAGACGGTCAGGCCAGAGAATGCGACAGCACGACCCGCTGTCGCTACCGTGATAGCAATCGCATCATCAATACTGCGCCCATGCGCAATCTCCTCACGGAAGCGACTGACCATGAAGAGCGAGTAGTCCACCCCCAGGCCCAGCCCGAAGAGCGTCGTGATATTGAGCACAAAGATAGAGAGTTCTGTAAAGTGCCCTAGTCCAAAGATCAGTGCCAGAGAGACCACGACCGCGAATCCACCGACTAGCGCAGGAAGAATCGCAGCGACTACAGAGCGAAAGACAAAAAGTAATGCAATAATCGCAAAGGGAAAAGCTAATAATTCAGCACGGCGCAGGTCACGCTCGCTAACTGACTGAATATCCTCATAGAAGACCGGGCCACCACCAATGTGGCTCGTTAGATCGGGCACCCGTTGCAAGCGTTGCTCTAAATCGGGCAACAGTTTGGAGGCACTATCGGGATCTGGCTTCAGTTCGACATTGACATACGCTGCATGGCGATCCTCGGAGACCTGGCGCGGATTGTCGAGAAAGGTCACAACATGCGCGACCTCCGACCATCCTCTCAACTTCGCGAGCGCCTGCTGCGTTTGCGCCACAAACTGCGGCTCATCGACGGAATAGCGCTTGCTCGTGAAAATAATCTGCACAATGGTTTGATTGATATGCAACTTCTGTACCAGCAGATCTATCGCCTGCTGCGATTCCGCATCGGGACTTGAGAAGCCCCCAGAGCGCAGCACCTGATTCGCCTGCGGAGCAAACGGCAAAGCTACAGCCACAGCCACCATCCACAGACCCACAATCAACCAGCGATAGCGAGCGGCAATCTTGCCAAGATGGTAGAACATGCTCTTCCCTTTCTTCTACACGATATTTTGGGCGCACACGACAATCTGTAAAGCTGAAAGGACATACATGAACAGCAAAGTATCAACAGGAACAGCATCACGTTCTCTAAAAATCATAGCACGCAGCAGCCCTGCTTTCCAAGAGTTCAATTCCTACCCTTTCACATAAACCAACCTGGTATAAGAGGGGCAAATCGTTGCCGCTTTCTTCTCTCAGCAGTAGGCCTTGCTCAACGATATGACGCAGACCGGCACTCCAACGGGTCGCATTCCCAAATTTCTCCTCTACTTCTGAAAAACCTTCTTCCGTAGAGCAACCAGGCAACCAAAGAAATTCACCAGGAGTGTTCGAGCTATTCAAAAATACTCTCGACTCAGAGCTGCAAGTGTTGTAATATGTGTGATCATATAATACGCTCACGTTATTATGCCCTTCCGCAAAGAAACAATCCTTTTTATGGGAGAGCTATTTTACCCTGCTGAGCAGTGTTCCTGCTATGTATGCTGACTTCGAGTATACCTCTACATAGCAGATAAACGTCCTTCAGATAAAGAAGGAGTTTTTGGAGAGTTTACAAGTTATGGCGAAACAATCAACAGCGAAGAAAGCGCAGACGCCCGTCGCACAGGCTCCGATCAAGGTGATCAGCGTCAACCGGCAGGCGTATCATGATTACGAGGTGGAGCGCACGATAGAGGTGGGCATTGCCCTCGTCGGAACGGAGATCAAGTCGATTCGTGATGGGCATGTGCAGTTACGTGGCTCATACGCGATGATCCGTAAGGGCGAGATCTGGCTGGAGAATGCGAATATTGCGACGTACGAACATGGCAACCGCTACAATCATGAGCCGATGCGCACACGTAAGCTGCTCCTGCATCGGAAAGAGATTACACAACTTCAACATCGAGTCGAGACAAAGGGGATGACGCTGGTTCCGCTCAAGCTTTATCTCAAGGGGGGCAAGGCGAAGCTGGAACTGGGCGTCTGTCGTGGTAAGAAGCTCTACGACAAACGCGAGGCCGTTGCCAAACGCGACGTTCAGCGTGATATCGAACGCATTGTGCGAGGCAGATAGCTCGTCATGACGATTGTCGGCATCATCACGCACAAATTACTATCTCTTTGGGTATGGAAGAACAGGGCGGGGAGTTCTACTGCTCCCTGCTCAGTCTAGAGGAATAACAATGCCGGAAGTCTGCCCAAACTGCGGAGCATACGCCCTGCGCAACAAAGAGCGTTCCCTCGATCACCTCACATGCTTGCACTGTGGACAACCTACATCAACAAACATTTATCCCCTCTTTATTGTCACTGGTACCAGTGGAGCCGGCAAAACAACGGTTGCCTCTGAACTGATCAAAGCCTTACCGGAGTGTGTCGTCTTCGATAAAGACCTGCTGCTATCAACCTGTACCGCGAGCTGGGAGAATTTCTACACGAGCTGGCTCCTTCTCGCACATAGCATTGCGCAGGGAGGACGGCATACAGTAATCTGTGGCACAATTCTACCACAGGACCTCGACCAGTGCGAGGCGCGCGAACTGGTCAGCACCATTCACTTCCTCAACCTGCACTGCAGCGATGCAGAGCGAGCGAAACGTCTACGTACGCGTCCCTCCTGGCGCGGTGTGAGCGAAGCCTTCATCGAAGAACACAAACGCTTCGCCCAATGGCTCCTCGATAACGCCTCAACGAGCTTCGATCCACCAATGCCTACGCTTGACACCAGCACGCTGTCGGTGGAGGAGGTAGCACAAAGGATTGCAGAGTGGGTAAGGAGAGCCATCGAGACTTATTGAGCTTGATCGAGCGTATCATCTCCTTGATAATCTGGAAGCGCGTAATCGACTTGAGCGTTCTTTTGATCAGCCTGATACGCAAGTAGTCGGGCAGCTACACCGAGAACGGTGGCTCCGATAAGGGCGATGGCGAAACGGCTAGCGTCTGTGAGATTAAAGCCGAATGCATCGAAAGCAGTTCCCTTTTGCAGCATAGTCCAACCAATAAATGCCAGGGGTGGGATAAGCATACGCATCAATGCCGCATAAACGATTGTACTCATACAGGATATACCCTCGTTGCCTACGTAATAATATTTAGCAAATTGTAAGAGTTTATAACGATGATAATCGTAACTAAATACGGCCTATATTGTCAAATACGTACCCTTTCTAACAGGGCAGAGCTGTATCTCTATTTCAGTCAGCCATACATTTAATCAGGTTGTCCCAATAAAAATGCCTGGCACATTTTCGTTGGGGATGTGCTATACTTTGTGAACAGCGATAGGAGATACTTGCTTTACACAGGAAAAGATGTAATTACTTTAGCTGGAGGTAGCATGAACACAGCTTCCAACAAAAACACGTATGTGTTCGATCCAGAAAGCGTCACTGAGATGGGGCGTTTGATAGATCAAGATCGCATGATCACACAAGCGATGGGCGGACCATTAACAGGAATCGATGACCCGTCCTCATTACAGGATGTGCTTGACCTTGGTTGTGGTCCGGGAGGATGGGTTCTGGATGTCGCTTTTGCTCACCAGGATATTGAGATCTGCGGGGTGGATATCAGCCGTATTATGATTGAGTACGCCAATGCACGCGCTCAATCACAAAACCTCGCCAACGCTTCATTTGGAGTAATGGATATAACACATCCCCTGGATTTTGCCGACGCATCTTTTGATCTGGTAAATGCAAGATTTCTCTTTAGCGTTCTCAAAGGCGATGCATGGCTCTCCTTCCTGGCTGAATGCACACGAATTTTACGTCCTGGCGGTATTCTCAGATTGACTGAGCCAGTCTGCCCCGGCGAAACAAATTCGCCCGCATTCAATCAATTGGCCCACTATTTACTGGAGGGGATGCGGCGCGCTGGCTACGGATTCTCAACTGATGGACGCACATTTGGGATGGGGCCTAAGCTCGCTTCTCTGCTTCATGAGCGCGGCTACCAGAATCTCCGCTACATGAGTAGTGTCCAGAACTACTCTGCCTATATGCCAACGTGGGCAGATTTTTTCCACAATTATCAGCTTGTCTACCAGCAGTCTCAAGCGCTCTTTGTTGCAAAGGGACTGGCTACGCAGGAAGAACTAGAACGTCTGCAGAATCAAATGCAGATTGAACTTCAGGGAAACGACTTCTCTGCGCTGGCCTATATGGTTACGCTCGTTGGCACTCGTCAGGCCGCTTCACCCAACTGAATAGCCACAGGAGAGAGCAAAGGATAACAAAGGTGAGGAGAGCAGCAGGGTAGATCAAGCCATCGAAACCGAAATTGTGAACACAAAGTCCACCCAGATCTGTTACCAGGAATCGGGATCATCGAGAGAAAGGCCGAATATAAACCCACGACGAGATCCAGATTCCTTTCCATCCCTGCTGAAATATCCACTTCGCGATTGTCCGTAAAATAAAGGTTCCAGGGGCAAAGGTGTCGCAGAGTACTGCTCCATCTTTCTATCCCTCATTCGTTCCTGGCCGATGATGTACCTTCAGATGCTTTCCCCCTTTGAGCGTAACGAAATGTCAGAACAGCGATTACTCCTCCCGCTAGAATCAACAGAATTGCAAGAACGAGCAAGCAGAGGAGAAGGATACGTGTCCCTCCTTCAGCACTATTCGCTGCGATGAACAGCAGAAAAATCATAAAAAATTCTTTCTTTCCTTTTTACCAGTTTTTGGGCAAAGCTAACGCGTATGTACATAAACACACAGTGATAGACACACAATGCCAAAACCATGCACCATGCTAAAACTGACACGCACAACTCCTTTCGGGAGAACAAACTTCTGTCCCCATAGCAAGTCTAGCACGGCCCGCTCCAAGGACAAAAGTTTGTCACGGAGAGTACTAGTGTCCTCTCCTCGCATATGGTCTGCATGAATTACTCTACAGGGCGGCACGAGGAGCACAAAGTTTCATTTCCTGGATCGACGCGGGATGTAATACTTTTTCGTAGACGACATGTTGACAGGCTACGTAACCCTTGAGCCTCTGATGAAGCATATCGTCATCAGGTAGCGCTTCGTCATCAATGACCAGGTCCAACTGGAACTGCTTCATAGGTACAGACACTGCCTGCGCTTGAGCCGCAAGCGCCTCAACGTCGATGAGCAACCGCCAGAAGTGGTGAACAGGTGTATACCCCTCACGCTCTAGCAGGTTTCGCCCTTGCATATCCTGACTGCGTAGTGTTGTGCGCAGCGTTAGTGCTCGCTCAGAGGAATTGCTGATAAGTATCTGACGCGTTCGTTCCTCCAACAAACGGACAAGGAGTGTTCCAAGGCCACGACCTCGATACTGTGGATGAACGCGTACGGTCACCGTGTAATACTTCTCCCTTGCTTCAAGGTCACACTGCACATCCGCGTATCCAACCACCTGCTCTGTTTTTGTGACGATCCCCCATGCATCATTGAGCAAGCAAAACCGTGCAGTTCGCCAGCGCTGCTGTATCTTCTCTCCTGTATAGGCTTCACTGCCCGCTTCAGCATCATCGCAGATATTCATTAATTCTGCAACTGCCTCACAGTCAACCGGAGACAAATTGCGTGTGGATAAGTTTTGGAGACGTACGATCATGCCAGTGTTCTCCATTCTCTATAAAAGGGGCTTTCTCTTCTGCACAATGCCGCGTTATACGTTCTGGAGAAAGGGACAGGCATAGGTAGGAGTTAAGAGGATGGCGCGTCTTCCTCAAGCTCCTGCGTACTCAATTCTCTGCCTGCCCGCAGCTCCTTTTCGTAGCGATAAGATTCTCGTACAACGTGCATACCAGCACGTTCATATAAGCGAGTCGCCCCCGTGAGACTTTGCGAGTCTACCCCCAGATAGACATCCTTGATACCTCGACGGTAGAACTCGGCAAAGGCGTGCTGCAAGAGGGCCTGTGCAATGCCTCTACGCCGCCATGCACGACGGACGCCGAGCACATGTACCCAGCCCCCGTTCTCACCCTCGTTCTGACAGAGCGCAAGCCCGGCTATCTCCTGCCCATCCATTGCCAGGAACCAGAGCGATGGATCAAACCCTTCACGTTTGAGCGCCCAATGTTCCCACTCACTAAACGGCATGGGAGTATGTCCCCAATGATCGTGAAAAGCTTCTTCGTCTGCTTCGTAGACAGCACGTTCCATCCCTGGCACAAAGCATTGTACAGAAATACTCTGCGCCCATTGCGGCTCTACGGGAGCTTCGTTTAACTCGATATACATACGTAAGAAGCGCCGAACGAGCGTATAGCCAAGCTCTTCAACCAGGCGCTGTTTCGCCACATTGCGACTGGCCATACTTGTTTGAAGGGAGATCCGCGCACCTGGAGGCGCAAGAGAAATTTGCTGTCTTGCACGCTCCTCTGCCTGCTGCAATAAGAAGCGACCAAGTCCATAACCGAAGTACTCAGGGTGCACATCGCCCCACGTAAGGTACTTTGCGTGCTCACGCTGCTCCATCATGGCAAAACCAACAGGCTGTTCGCTCTGTGTGAGAATGAGCCAGCAGCCCTGCTCTAGATCAGCTCCGGGAGCCTGCATCTCAACACATATCGCTTCCAATGTTGTTTCAGCTTTCCCATATCGTGCAATCTCACAGACACGTAGCAGATTTGTAACTGCTTCTGCATCCTTAAGGGTAGGACGACGCACAATAAAACTCTGTGGAATTGTTTCTAGTACCATTGTTCTATTCTTTCTCCACGTGTCAGAAAAGGTCACAAAGTGCTTTTCTCTTCGCTACCTTCCTGACACGTTTCTCTTCTCTTAGCTATCCGTTGCGTTTCAACTTACCCGCACGCTTGGCATACCGCTCGGCAAGCCCAAAGATATAGATGCCCAATGGAATACTGACCAGACCTGCAATCAGCAAGGGCCAGATGACGTTCAATATCTCAGGCGACCAGATTGGCTTGTTGTCAAGCAGTGCTGCACGCAAGCCATTTAACACATAGAGCGCTGGCGAGACATGTGCCATCGCCTGCATCCAACCGGGAAGTACTTCGATGGGATAGTACACGCCAGAGACCAGCAGAATGATTGCACGTATGATGTACGACATCTGCGAGCCGCGCTCGGTAAAGAGCAAAGGCAGAATTGAAGCCCCAATGCCGAAACCGATGAACGAGATACTACCAAGCAACAGGACAAAGACGGCGCTCAGGTAGTTCGCATGGCTCAGATCCAGATGGAAGAAGAAACTGACCACGATCAACTGCAAGAAGGTGAAGAGCAGGCCGTGCGCAATAGCATACCAGCAGCTCCCTATCAGATGCGTGAAGCGCGAGATCGGGGCCATGAAGGTATGCTCGATGGTTCCCTCCCAACGCTCAATGTTAATCATGTCGGTCACGCCTTCAAACGTGACACTCAAGTAGGACCAGACCGAGGTGCCGATGAGCAGGTAGAGAATCAAGGGAGCAGGATTCACATGCAAGCCTTTGACACCAGGAAGCAGCTGAGCAGCAGCACCAATGTATGTAACAGACATCGCGTTGATAATATTGTAGATCAACCAGACGATCTCCCAGGCCCAATAGCGCTTGGTAAGGTTCCAGTTACGCTCAAAAAAGGCGTAACTAGCACGTCCTTGATGTAGTAAAGAGGACATCTCTCTTTTCTCCTATTCTTCTTCCTGGCGTGTCGCCTCTAGCGCTTCAAACGCCTTTTCCCAACTCCCATAGCAACGAATCTCTTCTTCCGTGATCTGATGGGAGGCAGTGTAATACATAAAGACTTCATTCATCGAGGCCAGCCCCTCACGTTCCATAAGCGCTCCAACTGTCTTCTTCAACTGCGCAACCTCTCCCAGCGCCATAATACGTCCCTTGTCGATAATCGCCACACGATCACAGAGCGCATCTGCCTCGTCCATATCGTGTGTGGTGATCAGAATAGTGGCATCATGCTGATCACGCAGCTCGTTGACAAAGTTCTGTACATCAACTTTGGAGCGTGGATCGAGACCTGTTGTTGGTTCGTCGAGCAAGAGCAGAATGGGAGCGGTCAGAAAGGCACGGGCGATAGCTACCTTTTGCTGCATACCACGTGACATGTTCTCCAGTGGTGCACCGATACGATCCGGCTTGATACCGAGGCGTGCGAGAATGCTACGTATTCGGCTACGTGCCTCCGCACCGCTCATGTTGTAGAGGCGAGCGGCGTAGAGCAGGTTCTCCATCGGAGAGAGCTTTTTGAAGAACGATGCTTCCACGCTCACACGATTGATCAGCCGTTGCACGATCAGCTCATCCTTCACAACATCGTAGCCAAAGATCGAGATAGTGCCGGTATCGGGGATGAGCAATGTTGAAAGCATACGGATCAGCGTTGACTTGCCGGAGCCATTTGCTCCCAGAATGCCCACAATCTCGCGCTGCTTTACTGTCATCGTCACGTTGTCAACGGCACGCACATCCTGCGGCTTCTCCTTATCCTTCTGCTCCTTCCGACGGGGCCAACGAAACAAGGGACGTGACTTCTTGAAGATTTTTGAGACGCCATCAATCACTATCGCGTCTGTATTTTCATCAATATGCACATTTTCTAAAAGTGGTGTTTGTATAGTGAGAGACATTGTTATTCTCCTTGTAAATGAAACCGGGCCGACAGCTTTTTCCTCAGCTTAGAACATCCTCCCGGTCAAGACATCGAGCATTGGAACAGTTACACCGCTCCGTTTCCTGTCCAATGGAACAGAAATATTGCTTTTCGACAACCTACGCAACATTCAGAAATTACAATGTGCATTACTCCCTCCTGATTAAGCACGTGAAAAGACAGCAACACTCTCTTTTTGTCCAAAAAAGCACAACAAAAAACCGTGGGATTGGATGTGTTCTTCGCCAATGCCCACGGTTGAGGAATAATTTCTTCGACACCTACATCTCTTATATAGGCGGACTTCCTCGCAAAATGGGCACAATAATCCCCTGGGCCACATCCTTGAGATCTGCGAGATGAGTACCCAGAGTGCCCTTAACCTTTAGCGGAGAAATGGGCAGCAAGCGACAAGGGCACGGGGTGGTGACGTTGTCACGCATGTGCCAGATGCTAGAGCAAGGGAGCTTGCTAGTCATGCTGCGTTCTCCTTTCGTGGGAATTTCTTCGATAACTCTACTAAGATAGCATTTAGAAACGACACTACGTTTCTAGCTTCCGCTCATCATACATGGAAGACAGTATTAAAGTAATACTCTTTCTTCAGACAAATAAACAGGATTGCATTCACAATCCCTACGCTCTTAATTATACTGAACAAGTTAGCGATTTGTCAAGGGGAATATAGAAGCGGGTGCAGTTTAAGATGCTTCGGTCATGCTAAGACATCTTATTCACTCACATCTTCCCGCCTTAACAAAAAAGAGAGCGGGGATCAGCCCGCTCTCTACACGCTTACCACTGCTGAAAAACAGTTCTATTGAGGATTCTTCTCTATGTAGACGCGTAGTTTTCCCTGCTGAATTGCCTCTACAAGAGCAATATGGCGACGAACAGCTTGCTCTGGATCTTCTGTCGAATATTCGCAGACGGGCAAACGGACCAGGGTAAGGTAGCCGTTTAACTGTGGGTACACAACAGAGACATAATTGCGACCCACACGAGAATCGTCAAATGTTGCCACAACATACTGCGTCTTGTCGGGCGCAATAGCGATATGACGAGCAAGATCAAGGGTTTGTAAGCGAACAGGCGAGGCATCTGGAATCTCAATCCCACGGGGTAGCGTGGGAGGAGCCGCGAGTGCCGTTTCCTCGGTCTCCACCTCTTCATTGTTAAGCATAAGCACAAATCCTCCTACGTTGAAGCCAACGGATTGCGGCTACTTGCATTCTGCTTTCCAGCCGCCCCTCTAGTGTACGGGAGAACAGCAAATTGGTCAAGCAGTTGTGCTAAAATGTCGGACTCTTAAAACTCGTTGATAAACTTCTTGCGTTCTTTCCGCTTGCGCCACAGACGGCGCACATTTCGCCCTATGCGATCAGGGAACCAGCGTAAAAAATGTGGGTGGCGCAGCACGTAGAAGAAAAGTTGTGGTTGCAAGCGCTGCCACAGGACAGGCAGGTCCTTTATCTCACCGTTGCGCGTAGGATGCTCGTCACTTTGCGGATCGGCCCAGCGTTCACGTACATAGATATCACCGATCCGTTCCAGGTCCTTCGCATTCTGTTCAGTTGGCAAGGCCGTCACCGCGAACTCGTGGACGTATTCGTATGGTGTACGCGCAGGTTGTACTCTAAAGCCTGCCCAGTTCGCCAGCAGGCAGACACGTCCATACATCCGCGTTGCCATGCTTGAATGACGGAAGAGACGTTGCCACCATAGTCCGAAGAGTACCGCTACGAAAAGCAGTAACAGAATGAGGCTTCCAAGTGAAATTCCGACAACCTGCGGCAGTGGTAGTGGAGCTGCTGTCGTTGTGGCCGCACTCGAACCTGAATTTGCTTCTTCCTGTGCCAGCCGACTCTTACGCAGGTTTTCGGGAGTAACACCTTTATTTGCCGCATTACCAGGATCGTTTGCGCTTGTAGCTGAATACTGATCTGGCTGTGGTCGGGTAAACGACTGAAAGCTAGCGGACGGCTCGAAATCGACCCAGCCATAGCCCGCGAAGTAGACCTGAGTCCAGCTATGCGCATCCGTTCCATGAACGGTATACTGCGAGTGATTGTTCGGATCAGGTTTGCCATACGTGTATCCAGCAATAACACGTGCCGGAATACCGAGAGAACGAGCAAGTAGAGTCATTGCAGAAGAGAAGTAGTTACAAAAACCACGCTTGCTCTGGAATAGAAACCACTCGGTTGGGTCCTGATTTGAAGGAGGGTGGATATTTGTATCGTACGCGTAGTTGCTCTGCAAGTACTTTTCCAGCGCCTCAGCCTGCTGATACATCGTCTTTGCACCAGCGTCAGTTACAATCTTCTGTGCCAACTGCTGCAACTTCTTTTGCAACTTCTGTGGCACAACAGTAAAATTATGTACCACCACCGGTTCAAAAGCGGTAATCGGTGGCACGGCTTCTGGTCGATTAGGATCATAATTATATGGGGGAGCCTCACGAGGTAAAAGGACCTCATTTAATGTACCTACATCAGCAGAAGATACTTCCGAGGTTACAGTGTAGGACGTATTAGCTGTTAGATCTCCATTCGCATTTACCCAGGCCACAGTCAGACCAGAATTCGTCAGAATTTTCACACTCTGGCTCACCTGTACGATAGCAGATGCCCCCAACAGATAGGGGTGCTGCTCACCGGGAGGATTGACTATAGTAATCATTTGTTTCACAGGATGGGTACTGTAAGCGTTAGTGGGTAAGATTGTGTTGGCAGAAACAGGGCTGCCAGGAGGATCGGAATGACCGATTGACCACTGCCCATTTTGATAGTTATCATAACTCACCGAGGCCAGGTACGAGGGAGCAGTCGCATCTGTCTGAAAGGTCAACACAACGTCATTATTGAGGTTAGGGTTACCACCTAGAGCCAGCGTATCACGAAAGTTTCCATGGTTAGCAGGATTCGTGCCATTGCTCACTGTGATGATACGGTTGAAGACATTCTGTATCTGGACAATTGGATTCGCATTTGCATTCCAGACCTGCGCTGCCAGCGCATTCTCGTAGCCAAAGGGCAGAAGCCAGGATAGAACAAGAATGCCGATAGAGATCAAAGACCCCGCTTGCATCACATCCCAGCCAAGGTCATCAGCATAGCGTAGCCCCTGTCGCCGCCACCGCTGCATCGACTCGTACAGATTAAAGCGCAGCAAAAGGAGCAGCGCGGCCAGTAGAAAGATTGCCAGAAACACGAGGTAGCCTGCTGCCAGTCCATTCATATTAATGAGAAGCACAACCGCATTTGCCGCAATCATTAACCATGGTTTGCGTGTATGATAAACAAGCCAGGCACTTGTATAAGCGAGAAAGAAGCCCAACACCAGAATGAGCAGCAGAAAGATAGAATCGTCTCCTGCTGCCCCATTGAAAGCGCTGCCAGTCCAGCGACTTATAGTCGCAAACAGGTCACCAAAACTGCCACTAAAATCGGCACTGGCGGTCAACCAAAGGGACAGCAACAGACCGGATACAATGACAGCAGCATGGACAGGCCACATAAGGAAGCGATGTTGTTTGGCAGCGAAAATCCCGATAGCCAGCCCCAGAAAACCAACCCACGAGAGCATTTCGATATGCATGACCCAGCCCGCCGCCTGAACACACCACAACGTTGTAAATAAGACAGCGGCAACCAGGAATACTGAAAACCAGCCCTCTACCACACCAAAATGGAACTCAGAATCTTCAGAGTAGCGATGCTTCCTGCCTTCATCCCTTGAAGGATCAGAAATAGCCTTCGCCAATCGTTCAATCGCTGCATCGCGCATCGTTCCTACCTCCGGGTTAACAAACGAGCATCGGAACCATTTTCCAGAATATCTACAAGGGAATCACCATACTTCACACGCATAACAGAAACTCCCGCACCTTCGAGGAGAGCCAGTGTATCTTCATCAGGAGGTTCATGGGCGAATGAGGCGGCATCGAGTCCAATAACTGCAACCTGCACCCCACGCCGTTGTAGATGCTGCACACCTTCATGCCAATCTCGCGAACGAGAGGGAGTGATTACAATTGCTACCGAGTTGCGTCCAAAATGCAGCGCGTCAAGCGCCAGCGCCTCCTTCAAATCGCGTCCACTGCCAGACTGTACAACAGCTAACAGTTCCAGCACACGCTCAACCTGTCGATCACCACGATCAAGTGCCAGCACCTCGCGCTGCACTCCATTCACAATCATACCAAGGGAGAGATCCTGGCGCAGTAGATAATTCGCGACACTCGCCGCAATTGCCACACCATACTCTTCCGTCGATTGCTCACCCTCGCCTGCCTGCACAGCTTCATTAAGATCAAGAATCAGCCAGACATCGACTGCCGGGTCCAGGTCAAACTCCTTGACCATAAGTTTATTATAATGTGCGCTGGCACGCCAGGAAATACGATTGAGCGCATCACCATTTACATATTCACGAATTGTTGTCGCATTTGTCGTCGCTTGCAGTGCGCGCCGTGAACTGCGTCCTCTGCCCGGCAAACCACCGGTGAACAGCGCAAATTGGGTCAACGGGTAGATACGCGGGAGCACCAGCACTTCGTGTGAATTGGTCAAGAAGACACGGCGACGAAACAGACCAAAAGGATCACCGCTGATCGCCGAGACAGGCCCAAGTTGAAAGCGACCACGTTGCCGACAGGTGCTACGTGCACGCCAGATAGCACGTTTCCGTCCCCCCAGGCTTGCTACATACCCGGCTCGATGGCCCGGCAAGTTTGAACCATCAACAATCTGTACCCATAGCTTCGGCATGCTGCTCAGATTATCAAGCATCAGGCGCTCATCAAAGACCTCGCCGACCTGCACGCGTCCACTCGTCGAAGTGCGACGAAAGACGAGCTTGCGCAGGCTATAGCGCGCCCACAGCCACGAAAGCACAAAGAGTATCAAGAGCACATAGGTCAGAATGTAGAGCACATGCCAGGCACTACTAATCGCAAAAAAGGCCAGAACTAGAATGAGGAGAATAGCTTGCCAGGGCCGCATCGACTAGCGCCCCTTTCCGCCGCTCACCCAGGCATTTGGAACGGGTACTGATTGCAGAATCTCGTCCAGAATCGCCGAAGAAGTGACCGAGCGCACACGGGCAGCAGGCGTTACAATAATACGATGAGCCAGCGTCGGCTTAACAAGCAGCTTGATATCGTCAGGAATCACATACCCTCGCCCACGCATGGCCGCAAGCGCCTGTGAAGCGCGAAACAACGAGAGAGATCCACGTGGACTTACCCCCAGGTAGATGTTCTGATGAGTGCGCGTGGCGTTGGAGATAGCGACAATGTACTCGCGAATCGACGGATCAACATGTACAGAACGCACCTGCTGCTGAATATGCACCAGTTCCTCTGCCGTCATAATCTGCGCCAGATCTTCCAACGGGTGATGGTGCTGGTGCGAGTCCAGAATATTGATCTCATCCTGTGCTTTGGGATAGCCTAGCTTGATGTTCATCATAAAGCGGTCAAGTTGGGCTTCGGGCAAAGGAAATGTTCCTTCGTACTCAATAGGATTTTGTGTCGCCATCACCATGAAGGGTTCTGGCAAGCGATACGAAACACCATCAACCGTGACCTGACCCTCTTCCATAGCCTCCAATAGAGCGGATTGTGTCTTTGGAGTCGCACGGTTTACCTCGTCGGCCAGAACAATCTGCGACATAATAGGGCCAGCGCGAAACTCGAAGTTTCCAGTCTTCTGATTATAGATTGATACCCCCGTCACATCACTGGGTAGCAGGTCAGGAGTAAACTGAATACGCTTAAATGTGCACCCAATTGAGCGTGCTATTGCCTTCGTCAAAACAGTCTTCCCAACACCGGGCACATCTTCAATCAAAATATGCCCATAACAAATCACAGCAATCAAGCTAAACGCAACCGACTCGGCCTTACCCACAATCACGCGCTCAACATTGCCAACTACACGCTGCACAGCACTTGCTAAATCTTGTACGGACTGCATTCTCTTTTTCTCTCTCCTCAATGAGATCTGGTTGGAGAGTCTTCCAGCACACTCTGCTCACAAATCGGTTCAGAGGTAGAAGACGTCGTGAAAAATATTCTATGTTTCTTATACTATCACGATTATTGATCGGGCAAATACAACAGGTTAGGCATATATACCTATCTTGGTTCATGCTGCTTTATGTTGTACCACGTTTTTTCGTCAGGCGAGGCTACACTTCTTCATACCCTGAAACAGCACACGCGACGAGTAGCAGCTTATAGTGGGTATACTAATTACGCAACACCATACGTTTTTGTTGCATCCCTTCCCAAATTAGTCAGGCTTCTTTAAGAAAAGCAAGGCATTGTCCAATGTCTTCTGGGGGCTATTCGGAACAGAGAGTCTATGCTATTATTGAGAGCATGAGTCAGAGTGATCACATACAGCAGTCAAAACAAGAACTGTTTGCGACAGTCATTGGACGAGTCCAGGGCGTCGGCTTTCGTGATTTCGTCGAGGAACATGCACAACGCCTGGGACTGCGTGGTTACACACGGAATGAACATACCGGTGAGGTGACTGTCGTTGCGCAAGGCATACGGCCTGCACTTGAACAGCTCCTCGTGAGGCTACGCCAGGGACCATCCGCTGCACAGGTGCAAGATGTACAGACACAATGGAGAGAGCCAACAGAACACTTCAGCGGATTTCACATTCGTTGGTAAGCATAAACTACTATTCATACCATTTTGTAAGAGGGGATGAGAGATGATCAATCGCGAGACCGTAGAGAACGTTGCTCGGCTCGCCCGCCTGGGCTTGAGCGAGGACGAGATCGAAACATTTGGACAGCAACTTTCCAGCATCCTGGGCCACATTCAGATTTTACAAGAAGCCGACGTGAGTGGCGTTTCACCAACCGCACATGCGTCACGCCTCACAAATGTCACACGAGCCGACGTTTCGCGGCCATCCTATCCTCCACAAGTGCTGCTGGCAAATGCTCCAGATCAGGAAGACAATTGTTTGCGCGTCAACGCCGTATTGGAGGATGAGTAGATTCGATGTCAGAACTTTACACCTTAAGCATTACCGAAGCAGGCGAACTGCTGCGCCAGAGGAAAATCTCCTCAGCCGAATTGACAAAGGCACATCTTGAGCGCATTCGCGCCGTCGATCCACATGTGAAAGCCTTCACTCTGGTAACTGAAGAGCTTGCACTTAAGCAGGCAGAGGAAGCTGATCGACGTTTTGCCAACCACGAGAACCTGCATCCATTGACGGGTATCCCCCTGGCAATCAAAGACGTTATCTGCACCAAAGATATTCAAACGACCGCAGGCTCGCGCATGCTTGAGCACTTCAAACCTCCATACAATGCAACTGTCATGACCCGCCTGAACGACGCTGGTAGCGTGATGCTTGGCAAGACCAATATGGACGAGTTCGCGATGGGTTCATCCACCGAGCACTCAGCCTTCTTCCCCACGCACAATCCCTGGGATCTGGAACGAGCACCAGGAGGAAGCAGTGGTGGTTCGGCGGCAGCGGTCGCGGCAGGTATGGCAATGGGCGCATACGGCAGTGACACTGGCGGCTCGATTCGTCAGCCAGCCTCGCTCTGTAACGTCGTCGGCCTCAAACCAACTTACGGACGCGTCTCGCGCTTCGGCCTGATCGCTTTCGGCTCCTCGCTCGATCAGATTGGCCCCTTCGCTCGTGATGCTCGTGATGCTGCCTTGCTATTACAGGCAGTTGCCGGGCAAGATCCATATGATTCAAGCAGTTCGCCAACACCTGTTCAGGACTACAGCGCAGCACTGAATGGCTCCATTAAAGGTTTAAAGATCGGCGTTCCCGAAGAATATTGGGTTGAGGGCATGCAAGCAGGGGTTACGAACAGCGTCAAACAGGCAATCGAGCACCTGAAAGAGCTGGGAGCAGAAGTCAGCCCGGTCTCTCTGCCACACACAAAGTATGGAGTTGCTGCGTACTACATCATCGCCCCCGCCGAAGTCAGCTCCAACCTGGCACGCTACGACGGGGTCAAATACGGCTTCTCCTACCGCGAGACCAGCGATATGTGGGAGGCAATGGAAAAGACACGCGAGTTCGGCTTTGGCGCGGAGGCGAAACGTCGTATCATGCTTGGCACATATGCGCTCTCCGCAGGTTACTACGACGCCTACTATAAACGAGCACAGCAGATTCGTGCCCTGATCGCACAAGATTTTGAGAAGGCATTTGAGAGATTTGATGCTCTGATAAGTCCGACCTCACCCACGGTTGCGTTCAAGCTCGGAGAAATCTCTGATCCTTACCAGATGTACTTGCAGGACGCCTTTACTATCCCCGCGAACCTCGCCGGTATCTGTGGCGTCTCTATTCCTGGTGGATTTAGCGATAGCCTACCAGTCGGTGTGCAATTGCTGGGCAACGTTTTCCAGGAAGATGTCATCCTGCGCATTGCCGATGCCTTCGAGCGCTCGACCGACTACCATACACGCTGGCCCCAGCAGCTCGATGTCCGGGTCTAGCAGCTAAAGGATCAGCATCAAATACTTCGACCTGTGGACCATTACTACGCACCCTTAGCAAAAAACTTGAAGTGGAGCGTCTATATTCATACTAGTACCCGTTCCACTTCAAGTTTATAGCTACCAGATTTTCATTGACTAAGAGAGATACAGTACATGACGAGAAGCCGTCGTTTTGGACTCCTTTTGCTTTTGCTGGCACTGCTTCTCCTGGTTAGCAGTATTTTCGTTGCACTTACACCAGCGGGGAATGCCTTTCTTGCACAGGCAGGATTAGTCCAAGCGACTGACACGCCAACACCTACTCCCAGACCTCATCGCAGAATAACGTCAACTCCAACACCTTCACCCCAGCCGATTTTGACGGTCCAGGGTCCACCTCCGAACATTAACGCAGGAGCACTCTACTTGCAAGATATGGACACAGGCAACGTGCTGGCCGATACCAATGGAGAAAAGCCACTGCCGATGGCCAGCACAACCAAAATTATGACTGCACTGATCGCCATTCAAACAGGCCGTCTTGAGCAGGCTATCCCTGTGCAGCAAGACGCTTACAATCGCGTTGGCTATCAAATAGGGGGAGGAACGGTAGGCAGTACAGCAGGCTTACAGGTAGGCGAGAAGGTGCTATTAAAAGATATGCTCTACGCCTTGCTGCTGCCATCGGGTGATGATGCTGCGGTTGCAATTGCTGATGCGCTGGGGGGAACGCATGAGCGCTTTGTGGAACGCATGAACCTGCTGGCCTATCGCCTGCACCTGTTTCAGACCCACTACATCACCTCTGATGGGTTGATTCTGAACGATGACGACAACGCGAACCACTATACAACCGCACATGATCTGGCACAATTAGCACTGTATGCGATGAAAGACAAGCTCTTTGCGCAAATTGTAGCCACAACGACATACAGTATTCCGGCAAATGGCCAGCACCAAGCCCACACATGGCAGACAACCAATACGCTACTCACTACATACCCAGGCATGTCTGGCATCAAGACTGGCCACACAGACGCAGCCGGTTGGTGCCTGGTCTTTGCCGCCACGCGCAACGATCATCACCTGCTCGGCGTCTTGCTAAACAGCACCAGCGAGCAACAACGCAACATTGACGTGAGAGCGCTACTCGATTGGGGCTTTGGCCTGCCGCTGCTTCCTCCCCATTTGTAACAGCAATAGGATATGTTTATCACAGTGGTTCACGCGGATCATGTTCATATTGCTGGTCTAAATCATCATCAGTTATCTCAGGACGAGGAGTTTCTGGCGACCCTTCAGAGCGTGGTGTTTCAGGTACAGGATCGGGCTGAGGAGCATCGGAAACCTCATCATCAGATGAGTAATATGTGCAAGTAGCCTCAGTCACAACATCTTCCTGCTGAAGCCGATTTATAACCTGATCAATTGTGTTCCATTGTGGAAGCGCAAGTACGTGTAGATTGTAGGTTTGTACTGGAGCCACCTTTGCTCGTGCAGCAACAAGAATACACGATGACCGTAATTCAGGATACATTGCGGCAGTAGAGAGAATGCGTTCATAACTATCATCTACCAGGAGTACCTTCTCACCTGTTTTCTTTATA
>DAOUDD010000198.1:0-5995 GCA_034431765.1 Ktedonobacteraceae bacterium
GCCTCCCCGATTGCTCTGTACACCGAGCCTCGTTTTGCTCATATCACTCCATCTGGCGATCACATCCAGATGTTCGCGGTGGTCTTTCGTGTCGATCACTGGCAAGGAAGTTTTGCAACCTCGACTGATGAAACGACGCATGCTCGCTTCTTTGCGCTCGATGAGCTTCCTCACAATACGTCTGCGATCTATCGGGAAACACTCGCGGACCTTGAACACTATGAGCAAACCGGACAGTTCATTCTCAAATAGCCCTCCTCTGCCACAACCATTGCCCTTCGTCTGATTCTCTGATGTTGACCCGCCTGTGGCAAGGACTTACAGGAGACTGCTAAGAAAGAGGGTTCGTGCGTGAAGGCAAATTCTCATCTAAATTCCTCTTTCTTCTCAGAATCTCTCTCCAGAACCTTCAGAGCCTCCTCCAGTGCTGGCAATAGCGTCTCCTGATATTCGCTCAGACTTTTGAACCTACCATCAGCAGTGATCGAAACCTCTTTTGCCTGGACGAGAGTCAAGCCATATACCACACGAAGCATCCTTATCAGGGCAATAGTATCAAGGCCATTCTTCTTGCCAAGGAGGTAAACTACTCTAGCTTCTATTCCATTTTCTTTCATTTCCTGGTATTCAGAGAACTCGTTCATCGTCTGCTTTCCTCTTTTGTATGTGAGCAATCAAGGAGAACCTTGTCTGAGGCATACTTACACACTCGAAAGTTTGCAAGAAATGGCTGCTTCCTTTATCTACCAGTTGCTCTTCTAACACGATGGGCGATTTCTTGTAGGTATGTTGGACGCACGCGAGGTATGCCAGGTACAGGTATGTCAGGCAGCGTTTGAGAGTGGGAGATTGCCCCTTCAAGTTTGAGCGTCCCTCCATTTTTGAACGTCAGTTTAAGTTGATAAGAGCGTTCAATGACTTTGCCATATCTACTCCGATATTCAATGATTTTGTCGCGTGCCGACGCAAAATCCTGCCACGTGTACGCCTCTGCTCTACCCGGGTTCCACCGTACAAAACCATTTTGATAGATGACATAACTCCAGTGTAGTTTTGCGTTGTTAGCGCGGCTGCTGCCAATGCCAAAGAGGAAAAAAAGACCCGCTATGATGAAAAGAATGATCTCAGCACCGTTCCGTTTATTGTCAATTATAAGGAACAAACCTCCGATTGCGGCACCTGCCGCTATAGTGAATAAGAAGGCAACGCCGCAACCACCAGCAGGCGTTCCTTTAAATTGCGATTCTCCGCCCCTGATATGTGCGCCCAGATGTCGCTGTGCAGCGGCTTGTACAACGTGAGCTGGTAGAGCTGGCTGTTGGATCGACATATCTATAAGCCCTCCCTTAGCATGTATGACGCTATTGCCAGATAACAGCATGATACAATATTTATAGCATGATGCCGTCTACTTATAAAAATATCCAGGAGATCTAACCCATGAAACTTTATCTCTCAACCGATATCGAAGGCACAAGCGGAATTGTCGCGTGGGAGCAGATTATCGAGGGGAGTGCCGAGTACGAGCAGGGCCGTCGTCTGCTCACCGACGAGGTCAACGCCGTAATTGCCGGAGCTATGGACGGTGGAGCAACCGAGTTCGTCGTCAACGACTCGCACCACTTCATGCGCAACCTGCACCCGCAAGATCTGCTCGGCAACGCGACCCTCATCACTGGACGACATAAGCCCCTCTACATGATGGAAGGATTGGACGACAGCTTCGATGGGGTCTGCTTCGTGAGCTACCATGGCTCAATTGGGGCTGAGCACGCCGTTCTCTCGCATACCTACAGTCCCTCAGTCATCTGGGAGGTGCGTCTCAACGGCGAGATCGTTGGAGAGTCAGGCATTAATGCTCTCGTTGCAGCTCATTACAACGTCCCCATTATTTTTGTCAGTGGTGATGAGGCAACCGCTCAGGAGGCGCAAACCATCGCTCCTGACGCCCAAAAAGTGGTCGTCAAACATTCCATCGGACGTTTCGCCGCATCCCATATCCACCCGAATCGCGCCTGTGCTCTCCTCAAAGAAGCCGCCACGCGTGCAATACTCAAGCATCACGACATGCGCGCACCTCTCCTGACTCTGCCTGCCACGCTCGAAATCACCTTCCTCGTTGCAGATATGGCAGAGATGGCAACGTGCATACGTGGTGTTGAACGACTCGCGCCCCGTACCGTCCGCATCGTCAACGACCACCTGCTCGACCTCTACCGTACCTTCATCACCGTTCTCACCCTGACCCGTTCACTTGTAGATAAATGATCATCACAGAAAAAATAAAAGGCAGGATGATGACATCGATGTACAATCTCACCATCCTGCCTTATAACACCTTATACCCGCATCTTCACCCATGTATCGACTGATCATCCAGAAGCAATTCATTGCTCCTGAAATAGGGACCCGATTCTATCGCGTCCGCCGCGATTCATCGCGACTGCATGAAACTCCAACTCTATGTATCGCGTCCGCCGTGATTTATCGCCACACCCGCAACACTCGCACTACTGTGTGAAACTCCATTATCGCGTTCGCTTGTCCCCTCCCACTACAGCGGTGTCGAAGAAGAATCAACTGACGACTCTGCTGGTGCTGCAACCTGTGGGTACTCTTCCTTGATGCGCAAGTGGCCGTTGCGCATACGCTGTATCTGTGTGACCTTCGTTGTCAGCACATCCAGCCGATCCTCAAAATCCCGTGCCTGCTGATGCAGTGCGAGCAGCTCATGCACAATCTCTGTGATTTGACTATTGAGCGAGACAGTCTTCTGCTCCTCAACTGGAACCTCTTGTGTCATCGCACCCCTCTGTGGTTCCTGCTGCCCCTGCCGCTCTGGAGACGGAGGACGTTGCACTTCTGCATTATTGGGTTCGGCCGGTGTAGGGGCGGGCGTAGCCCTCTGCGCAGCCCCTTGCCTCTTTGCCTGCGCGCTTGCCTCACTGCGTACAAGCAGAACAAGCCCGATCAAGGCAAGTAAGGCCACTACAAAGACGCCAATAAAAATGAGTGTATTCACGAAGTTTTTCGCCTTCCCGTTCTGGGAAGAGTTCCAGCGAGAACGTGCCTCATAGAACTCTCCCATCACTACTATCATACCTCAAACCAGTTTCGTATCTGCCTGGTGCAAAATTACTTGACCTGTTCGGAATACTCGGATACTTTAAGCTGCTGGAGAGGTGGGCCAGTCAGCATCTCCAAACGGTGTCTGGTTTGCTCCGGTTACAGGATACTGCAACTAATGAATATGAATCGTGACTTCCGCACTCATACCAGTCACAATATTTTTACCACCATTGCCATCCAGCGAGATGATCACCGGTATACGCTGTCCCACCTTGGTGAAGTTACTGCTGGACGTATCCTGGGGAATGAGCGAGAAAGAACCGGCGGTTGCATTCACAATCTGCTGCACCTTCCCTGTAAAACTTGTATCTCCATAGGCATCGATATGAATGTCAACGTCCTGGCCCGTCTTGATATTATTGATCGCCCCCTCATCAATATTCGCGACAATCGAAAGCGGATTGGTAGATGTAACCGATGCTAGCGTTAAGCCTGCAGCCACACTCTGCTGCTGCACCGCCGGCGTTGACAGAATAACACCATCAATGGGGCTGGTGATGTCAATTGTTTGTGGCTGTGACGATGCCCCCCCTGCAGCTGGAGCTGCCGTTGCGGGCTGAATGGTGGCGATAGTCTGCCCTGCCGTCACCCTATCACCCTGCTTTACCGCCAGACTCGTTAACTTCCCATTCGCAAGAGCCGTAATCGGCACAATCTGACTGTACACCTGTGCATCATCTGTCCTGTAGTAGAGATAGTTCTGATAAAAATACCAGAATACGCCAAATCCAATTGCTCCAAGAACAAGAAATGTCAGGAAAGGAATAAGAATTAAACGACGCATAAATGCATCTCCTTCTGTTAAATCTGATTATTTCTACTCTGCGAAGGCAAAGTGCCGCGTATCAACATTCTCCTGCTGCGCCTGGTTCTGCGCATCCCCAGGTACCGGCTGAACACGATTTGAGCGACGACTACCCCGTACGAAGAAAACTGCAATAATAGCTAGAATAACAACGGCTACAGTCACTGCAAAGGCATCCTGAATCGCCAGCACATAGCTCTGCCGCAGCAGCAGCCCCTGTACCACCTGTGCTGCCCCCGTTCGTGCCCCGTTTAAATCCGCCCCGCGCGAAACAAAGAGTGCCTGCAGCCGCCCGATCAACTGTCCCAGCGGAGAACCGGCCGTCACCTGTGTCGCGAGATCATTGTAGTGAATGGTGTTGCGTGTCTGCACCAGCGTGGCAAGAATAGCTATACCGAGCGAGCTAGAAACAGCACGCGTCACTGTGTTGAGCGCGGACGCCTGGGAAAGCTGGCGTGGCCCGATCTCCGACAGGCCTGCGACTGTTAATGGCTGTACGCTTGCACCAAGCGCGAGACCGCGAGCGATAAGCAAAAGCTGTATCCACCACAGCGGTGAGGTAGACGTGATAAATGTGAGCTGCCAGGTCGCAACGGCAAGAATGAGCAAGCCCGGAATCATGACCGCTCGTACACCTATCCGATCCACCAGCCGACCACCAATCAGTACGCTCACCATCGATGCTAATGCCTGTGGTAGCAGTATCAGACCTGCCTGAAAAGCGCTCTGCCCTCGGATATTTTCCAGGTAGATGGGGAAGAGAAAGATACCTCCGAACAGGCTAAAGACGACGAAGACATTTGCAATACTACTCGCTCGAAATGGACCGTTCGCGAACAGCCGCAGATCGAGCAGCGGGTTTTTCTCCTGACGCACTCTCCACAATTGAAGCACGATAAAGGCGATTAGTGCGAGCACACCAGCAATGAGGAAACCCAGGACCGTTGTCGATCCCCAGCCATCACTGCTGGCATCCGAGAAGGCGTAGAGCACCGAACCCAATCCTACCGCTGCGAAGAGAAAGCCCCAGAAATCAAAGCGCGTGTTGGCTTCGATAGTGCCCTCGCGTAAAAACATGCTGGCGAGAATGACGCCGGCGATGCCTATCGGCACGTTAATGTAGAAGATGGCTTGCCAGTCGGCATACGTGACCAGGTAGCCACCTAGTGTCGGCCCTAGCGCCGGAGCCAGCAGTGCTGGTATACCGAAGAAGCCCATCGCCGTTCCACGCTCCTGTGGCGGAAACTCGCGGAAGAGCAACGTAATCGAAAGGGGAAACAGGGCTGCACCTCCCGCACCCTGCAAAATACGAAAGATGATCAGTACCGGCAGGCTCCACGCTAGCCCACACAATGCCGAGCCAATCGTAAATGCTCCCAGCGAGAGAATATAGAAACGCTTGATCCCCAACCTGTCAGAGAAAAATGCTGCCGTCGGCGTGATAATACCTTGCGTGAGGATGTAGGCCGTGAGTACCCACTGCACGCTATGTATATCCGCTCCAAAAGCTGTCTGGAGGCGCGGAATAGCTATGTTTACAATGGTCTGATCCAGGATACTCATAAAGACTCCGATAATCACGATCATTGCGACGATCCACTTGTAACTCAATCGTCCGCTTTCCCGCACAACCCCTGCGCTGACTCCCATGGAGAAACTCTCCTTACTCTATCAAAAACTCCTATATAATATATGTAAAATATTGAATATGCTTACAATCCGCACAACATCGTACAGACACGATAAACATAGACAACAGATAATTACACCAATCTTACCCTGCAAATAAATAACAGCGCTCATTGCACCTTACTACGAACTTTAAAGAAAGTAAGTGGAGCATATTTACGCGTGCTATCTTCCGATTACGTTTTTAAACGTCGTTATGGGACAAAGAAGGAGGGCTAGATTCATCCACTCTCACACCTTCATCCATCAGCAATTCATTGCCCGTGAAATAGGGACCCGATTTCATCGCGTCCGCTGCGATTTATCGCAACAAAAATTCAGATCGCTCACAGCCTACACTGTCGCTCACAGCCTACACTGTCGCTCACAGCC
>DAOUDD010000199.1:0-62705 GCA_034431765.1 Ktedonobacteraceae bacterium
TGGAAATAATACACCATTTCACGTTGTTTTCTTTAGTAGAACTGACCTTTCCATCCAAAAATCATACCCTCTTGACGTACTGGTGGTGGTGTAGTAGTGTAATCTGGAACGTTTGTTTGTACTCACTCATGCTCTGTTATTTCTCTTTCTACTACGTACGTGTAATTTAACAAATTACTATGGAAGTTATCAGCCATTTATGGCACAAAGGTAGGGGCCAGCTTTAGCGCGCCCGCTGTCCTCCCCAGGGTACGGGCCAGCTTTAGCGCGCCCGCTGGTCTCCCTCACGCCGTTATCATTTCCACAGTAATTTATTTTTTTGTACCCATGTCAGGAAACGAGCAGCACTCGCAACCTGAATGCAAACAGTCTCAGGGGATGGTTAAGATAGTATGCCTCAAGATAAAATTGTGATTCGTGGTGCTCGTGAGCACAACTTAAAAAATATTGATGTAACCATTCCGCGTGATAAGCTGGTGGTTATTACAGGCCTCTCCGGGTCGGGCAAGAGTAGCCTGGCGTTCGACACCCTCTTCGCTGAGGGACAGCGCCGCTACGTGGAATCCCTCTCGGCCTACGCGCGTCAATTCCTCGATAAGATGGATAAGCCTGATGTCGAGCATATCGATGGACTTTCTCCTGCTATCTCGATTGACCAGAAAGGGGCTACGCATAACCCGCGCTCAACCGTCGGTACGGTTACCGAGATTTATGACTACCTGCGCCTGCTCTATGCGCGCGTTGGGCATCAGCATTGCCCACAATGTGGACGTGAGGTTAGCCAGCAGACACTTCAGCAGATCGTTGACTCCGTTCTCAGCCTCCCCGATGGCTCTCGTCTCCTCCTGCTCGCTCCCCTGGTACAGGGACGCAAGGGCGAATATAAGAATGTCTTTGAGGAGATGCGCCGCTCAGGTTATGTGCGTGTCCGCGTCGATGGGCAGATTCGCGATCTGGGCGAGGAGATCGAACTCGACAAACAGAAGAAACATACGATTGAGGTCGTGGTTGATCGCTTGATCCTGCGCAAGCAGAAGAAGCAGGCAATAGCAGATAGCACCGATAGCGATAGCGGTGCACCTTCTGTTGATGGAGATGCTCTCTCCTCTCGTCCTGCACTACGCAAGGTCGCCGAACCCGCTGAAATCTATGCTCTGCCTGCACGCGATGAGACGTTGGATGCCGATGCACGCCGCCTTGCCGAACTCATTCCAGATCCAGCTCCTCCCGTACACGATGAGGTCGATCCTGCCTTTCGTCAGCGTCTCTCGGATTCGATAGAGACGACGTTGAAGCTCGGCAATGGGGTGGTCCTGGTCTCCGTAGTCGATGGGGAGGAGATTCTCTTCTCGGAAAAAGCGGCGTGTGTATACTGCGGCATCAGTTTGCCGGAGATCGCACCGCGCACCTTTAGCTTCAATAGTCCCCACGGAGCCTGCCCTACGTGTACAGGTCTTGGTACGCAGCAAGAGATCGACCCTGAACTGGTTGTAACCAACCCGGATCTCAGCATTCTACAAGGCGCAATTGCACCGTGGAGCAAGATGATCAACGGTAGCCAGTGGCATAGCGCGACAATGGAAGCACTGGCAAAACGTTACAACTTTGATCTGAATACTCCCTGGAAAGACCTGAGCGACGAGATTAAAAGGACCTTGCTCTATGGTACAAATGAGCAATTGACGATTCGTTACACGCCGCAACATGGACATACGCGTAACTACAACGTGCACTTTGAAGGTGTCATCAATAATCTGGATCGGCGCTACAAGCAGACCGAGAGCGAGGGTATCCGCGAAGAGATCGAGGGCTATATGTCGGCGCGCATCTGCCCCGACTGCAATGGTGCACGCCTGAAACCTGAAGCGCTTGCTGTAACGGTAGGTGGTCGCAATATTGTGCAGGTCTCCCAGCTCGCTATCTCGCGCACACAAACCTTTTTTCACGATCTTGAGGACCACGAAGTTCCACCACCCGCTTCTACAAAGCCAGTTGTTGTCTCCGCGAAGGGCAAGAAGAACGGCGCGAAAAACGCCTCCCCACTCGGAGATCCCCTGGCAAAGATCGAGATGGATGAGGAGCTTGTGCTCGGCCCCCTGACCGCACGCGAGCGTATTATCGCACGACAGATCTTCAAAGAGATTCGCGCGCGGCTCCAGTTCTTGATCGACGTTGGCCTCGACTACTTGACGCTTGGTCGCTCTGCCGCCAGCCTCTCAGGAGGTGAAGCGCAGCGTATTCGTCTGGCAACGCAGATCGGCTCAGGTCTGATGGGTGTGCTCTACATTCTTGACGAGCCAAGCATTGGCCTGCACCAGCGCGACAATGAGCGCCTGATTCACACTCTCGTGCGCCTGCGCAATCTGGGCAATACCCTGATCGTGGTTGAGCACGATGAAGATACGATGCGTGCCTCCGACTACATCCTTGACATCGGTCCTGGCGCGGGCGAACACGGTGGTCGAGTCGTCGCTGAGGGAACATACGAAGAGATAGTCGCGAATCCCAACTCGCTCACCGGTGACTACCTGTCAGGACGGAAGAGTATCGAGGTACCAGGAGAGCGCCGGCAGGGAAATGGCCATGCACTTGTTATTCGCGGTGCCCGCGAGAACAACTTGAAGAATATCGACGTTGAGATTCCCCTCGGCAAGTTCGTTGCCATCACTGGCGTCTCAGGCTCAGGCAAGAGCACGTTGATCACCGATATTCTCTATCATAAGCTGGCGCAGATGTTTTATCGCGCACACGAGCGGCCCGGCGAGCATGACACGATTGAAGGTCTGGAGCACCTGGATAAGGTCATCGACATCGACCAGTCGCCGATTGGACGTACGCCGCGTTCCAATCCAGCCACCTACACCAATGCTTTTACGGGTATCCGCGAATTGTTCGCGCAGGTGCCAGAGTCGCGTATCCGTGGCTATGCGGCCGGACGCTTCTCGTTTAATGTCAAGGGTGGGCGCTGCGAAGCGTGTAAAGGCGAGGGTATCGTTAAGATCGAGATGAACTTTCTGCCGGATGTATACGTTCCGTGCGAAGTCTGTCAGGGCAAACGCTACAACCGTGAGGCGCTGGAAATACACTACAAGGGTAAGAGTATCGCCGATGTGCTCGATATGACAGTGGAAGAGGCGCTCGACTTCTTCGCCAATGTCCCCTCGATTCATAACAAGATGAAGACGCTGTACGATGTTGGTCTAGGCTATATGCGCCTGGGCCAGCCTGCAACCACTCTTTCGGGGGGAGAGGCACAGCGTGTCAAGCTGGCAACTGAGCTATCGAGACGAGCAACCGGGCGCACGATGTACATTCTCGATGAGCCGACAACAGGGCTGCATTTCGCTGACGTTGCGCGCCTGCTTGAGGTCCTGCAACGGCTTGTGGACGCAGGTAATACCATCGTCGTTATCGAACATAACCTGGATATCATCAAAAGTGCCGACTGGCTCATCGATCTTGGACCCGATGGAGGTGATGCAGGTGGACGGGTTATAGCTCAGGGCACACCAGAGGAGGTGGCCGAGATTCCACAATCCTACACCGGCCACTTCCTGAAACGCATCCTCAACGCGGCAACTGCGCTTGAACCTGTCCCCGCTGCGAGTTCTGCTGTGGCACGCTAGGCGACATCTGCACAACAATTTTATCTTCGGGAGCCTGCTCCGCTGGCAACGCTCCCGAATTTGTACCCTCTCCCGGAGCACCAGGTGAGGAGCCGTCCAGTTTAATCGGCGTGCCACGTTTACGCTGCCGATAGTCGATCCAGGCAATTAGAGCAATCATTGTCACGGCCACCAGCGCAATCCCGATCAGCTTGAAGAACGGCAACAGGTTCAGCGCCAATGTGCCAAAGAGCGCTGTAAAGCCATAGAAGACGTAGCAGATCTGGCGCGGACTCAGCCCCGTTGCCTTGAGACGATGATGCAGATGCGTCGTATCGTAGTGCAGCGGCGATTGACCGCGTCGCACACGGTTAATCATCACCACTGCTACGTCCAGAATCGGAATCCCCAGCACCATCAGTGCCAGCGCCGCCTTCGCCCCACCCATAATCGAGAGCACTGCCAGCCCGATCCCCAGAAATTGTGAACCACTATCACCCATCAGAATCCGCGCAGGATTCCAGTTATGTGGCAAGAAGCCGAGTACTGCACCTGTAAAGATTGCCGCGAGGATCGCAATAGTATCCTGACCCAGTCGCCAGCTAATAATCGTCATGCATAATCCCGTAATCGCTACCACTCCACCTGCCAGCCCATCCACCCCATCGATCAAATTCACTGTATTCATCATGCCCACCATCCAGAACCAGGTGAACAGAACGGCTGGAATGACCAGGAAGCTGATGTTGGGTTGTGTGATAAAGAGGGTAATAATGGGTCTCAGATACCACTCGCTATGCCCGATTGTTTGAAAGGGATTGCTGAAACCGTAGAGCAGCACACCGTTGAAGCGCAGGTTGAACCACGATCCCTGCCCGAAAAACAAGGGACCCTCACTGTTCAAGAACGGCCCCATAATGATAATTACTGCAACCGTCTGTGCCAATAATTTGGGCAGAGGCTTGAGCGGCCGTACGTCGTCGTACGCATGCACGAATACCAGCAACGTCGCCCCTATCAGGAACAACCAGTAAATAGCGTTTTCTTTGGCCTGCATACCGGAATTATGAATGTAGAAGAGCAACGAGGCAATTAGAAATGCCAGATACATCCCCAATCCACCCAGGCGCGGCCTTGGATCTTGCGTCCGTCCAGGCTCTGCGGGACGAATCCACCCTGCTCTATGGGCAAGCCGTATCAGAACGAAAATGAAAATATAAGATAATAAAAAGGCGCAACATCCTCCAATGAGCAGTAAAAACAGGTCATTGGAAGCCTGTGTTGGTGATAAAAAGGATAGATGCGCGTAATCTCTACTCGCTAGAACCATGCCGATGCCCCCCGCGCTGGTAGGTAAGAATGGACTTCTGTGTAGATATGTTTATGTATGAGTTCTGTTAGCCCTGTTAGTTCTGAATTCCTTACTTATATAAGTGGAGCTTCGTGCTCTCGATTATACGGCCTTCTTTAAAAGAACGCAAACATCCTGCCTATAGGTACAACTCTCTTTTTTCTTTCAAAGGTGAACGTATACAAAACGCTCGAAACCTGCATAATCCTGTTTGATTGCGACTGTTGCACCGGGAAAGATGTCTCGAAGAAGCACTGTTAGAGTTCCTGCTTGTTGATGGCCGATCTCCAACACCATCTCCGCTCCTGATTTAAGGATACCAAATTGTCGCGCCTCTGTGGAAAAACGGTGCAACAGGTCTAGCCCATTCGGGCCACTAAAAAGCGCTCCTGCCGGTTCAAAGCTGCGTACATCAGGAGCTAGACTCTCCATCTCTTCGGTTCCTACATATGGAAGATTGGCAAGTAGTAGATCGACGGGTTGGGGCAAAGGTGCAAGTAGATCGCCCTGGAGAAAGCATATTCGTTCCTCAACGTGGTGACGACGTGCGTTGAGACGAGCAACATCCAGCGCGTCAGTAGAGATATCAGCGGCGTAGATAGTGGGTAGACGTGGCTCTGTCACTGCTAATGCGATAGGTATCGCTCCACTACCAGTTCCAATGTCGGCAACTATGGGAAGCTGATCAGCATTTAGACGCGCATGAATACTCGACAACGCCATCTCAACTAGCAGTTCCGTCTCAGGTCGCGGAATCAGCACGCGCCGATCCACCAGCAGATCCAGCCCAAAAAACTCCTTGTGTCCAAGGATATAAGCCACCGGTTCACGTAATTGCCGCCGTTGGAGCAGCGTACGATACTGCTCCTCCTGCTCAGATGTCAACTCACGCTCAGGATAAGTATATAACACACTGCGCTCTTCCCCCAGTACAGATGTCAGCAACACCTGCGCATCGCGCCGCGCCCCCTCTATCCCCGCTTCACTAAGTACCTCTGTTCCCTGAACCAACGCTTCTCCAATAGTTATCATTCGTATTCCTTACATCCCATTGCTTACGATCAACTCCTCTTCCTCAACCGACAGGGCGCGTGTGAGCAGAGTTTCATGATCGTTGGGCGAGTGCACCGTCAACGTTCCATGATGGGCACGAGCAATCTGATTCGTCAGATACAGCCCCAGACTCAGATTTGGAAAGTGAGCGTCCACGACGATAGGCTGAAAGAGACTGTCAACCTGCTGTGAGAGGACCAATCCCATGTGTTTTACAATCAGTAGGACCTACGGTCCATCCGCTCGCCGCTCGCTGGAAACTTCCACGCGAATCTCGCTCTGTGGAGACGCTTAACTCGTCACATAGGTGAACAAATGCTCCACAGCCTGCTCCATGCGTTCAGGATCCGCGGCAAAAACAACTTCTGTCGGAAGATCAACCCGGATAGGAATCTGCCGCGTGTCAAAAGTGTTTACAACCTTCCGCACTATCTCCCCCAGGTTCATCAATTCAAGAGTAATAGCAAAAATGCCCTGATTGATACGCGCAATATCCAAGACGTCAGAGATGCCATGTGTGAGCAGGTGCGGCGTATAAAGACCGCTTTCGGTATCCCGGATATCCTCCTCTCTCCCATCTTTGGCACACCCTGGTTTTGATCCTCTTGCTTCTGCATCGCTCGTATGTTCTGGCTCGGAGCTAGCTCTTTCAGATGAAGGTTACGTATTCCGAGTTCCTCAAGTCGTTGCTGCAAACGTTGACTATTTGCAAATGCGTACTCAGAACCGCGCATACCTCGCCGCCGTCGCAGATCACAAAAAGTATCAATTTGAGCATCCTGGATAGCTTGAAAAAAAGCATCACGGGTAAAGCCGTAAGCGCCTAGTGTGACTATCTCCACTTTCATTTCACCTCATCTCTTGGAGTATAGCGTTTTCGCGAACGACCAATTTTTCCACTCTGCTCTATCAACGGCACATCATCGAACAGCGAGAGCTGTCCGTTCGAGAGCATAAGATTCAGCTCTTCTTGAGTCTTGAGTGCTCCTTTTTCATCAATATGTGAAACGTCAATATGCTGTTCGAACAATGTGTTACCGATGAGCTTACTACGATGACATTCCTGAGGTTTTAGCTCTGAGCACATAATGGCTACGCGTAGCCTCTTCGCCCATGCCGTTCGTAAACGCTGAATGCCCTGCTGATAAAATGATTTTGTACTTACCAACGCGTAATCAACTTTATCATCTATATAGCAGCTTTCATCACTCGGGCGGCCCCCTAATGTATTCCCCATGTATAGATAGCGTATGGAGTACTCGCTCAGGCTTTTTTCAAGGAGAGATCTAGAAAATTGCGGATTGTGGCGCGAGTAGGGCTGTGAGCGCACATCAACGAGGAAGGCAATAGAGTAATATTGCAGTAACTGGATAAATTCTTCTATTGTGCGATTGCCATGACCAATGGTATATAAAAGAATATTATTACTTTCCACCGACCTGCTGCGCCCCCTCAACTACAAAATTTATAGGAAAGCGGTTCCTTCTGAACAAGGATACTACAAAAATGCAAAATTTTCAATTGGCTATATCAATGCTTTTTATGAAAAAGAATATCATAAATTTCCTATATGATTCTCTTTATAGTAAGGTACAGAAAGCTAAAAAGGCATCCTCATTTTCGAGGACGCCTTCAAGACTATAAGAAGTTCTCTCTTACTACTTCTCCAAGGAACTCTTGCTGTTGCGCTCGCCGTCGTAGGTGAGCAGGATACGCTTGCCGTCAAAGAGAGTTTCGAGATGCACGGGTCGCCCCCAGAGCTGGTAGACATGTTGCAGTGTCTTCTCGGCGTAGTTCAAGTCGAGTTCCTGGCCTTCGTAGAGATGCTTGATATACAGTTCGCGGTTGCCCCGGTAGTCTCCGTTGTCCACGACGAGGTAGGGACGCCCGAAGTTGGTCATGTTGGAGACGATGGTATCGCGCACCTTCTGCCAGTTCTTCTCGACAATCACCCATTCATCGCCCTCTTTCTTATAGATGTAGAGGTCGAGATCTTTGATGAGATCTTCCGTCAGGTAGTTGCGCAGGAAGGAGACATCGTTATCCAGCTCACGCACCTCGAAGATCTTCTCGCGCCCCTTCCCTGGCTGCCTTCCCAGTCGATCGCGCTCCTCAACTGTAGGATTGTTCCAGCGTCGCTCGATATCCTCAAAAATCTTGAAGCCGATATAGTAGGGATTGAGCGATGTGCGCGAAGGTGTGAGCACGCCTGAGTGCAATTGCGCAAACTCGACGGTTTCGCCATCTGTGATCAAGCCCTGATCGCCCATCTCGCGCATGATACGCGAGTGCCAGATGCTATTGTGGTGCAGCATGCCGTTGGCAACATACCGATGTGATTCCTCGACAGTGATATCGTAGACATCGGCAATATCATGCTCAACACTCACAACGCTATCCGTAGGATCTTCCCTGACAAACCAATGATACGACGAGACGTACTGCTCTAGCAGTTCGCGCTTCCGTTGCAGACCAAAGTTTATCTCCTGGGCAAAGAGGCGCGCCGATGCTCCCTTGATTCTCACGTTTGATCCATAACGACGCGACAGGATGCCATAGTTGAGCAGCACGACCTGTAGCGCCTGCGCGATTTCGTCGCTGAAGGTGGTGAGAATCACACCCTCTTTCGCCGAAGCACAGCCATCACAGTCAAAGTATGCGCGCAGGAAGGCGCTCATTACCGACTTAGGCGAACGGTGAATGGCATCTGGAATTGTCTTCTGCGCCGCTTTCGCATGCAAATTTATCCCTAGCGATTCCAGTAAATCGAGCACGTTCGCGGAGTAGAAGACAACGCGCCAGCGTCCTTCCTCTCCACTGACCGTCTTGTCATCCCAGAAGACTGTCGGCTCGATGGCGAATAGCTCCAGCACGAGCTGAGCATAACGATCCACAACAGGACGATCACCACTTGTATAGCCAATCGCATTCTTTGAGACGTGGATATTGCCATCACCAACCAGGTAGCCAAGAAACTCTGCGAAGTCCTCTGTAATATACGTTGGTGCAACGAGTGGAAAACGTTTAGAGTACTGTGGTTTCCCCTTGTTATTGAGCGTGTAATCTGTCTGTCCAATCGCCTCCGCAATACGCTCTTTCCCATACGTTGTCTTGCCGCTCAGCGAGCGATAGACTGTATGCCCACCTACACCTGCCGCTTGAGCAACATCAGCAACAGTCGCGTTGACGACTTTCACCGGCGCAGAAACAGGAACATACTGTTCAGGCCAGATATTATTTCCAACGCTTAGAGGTATCTTCTGACCGACTTGCACATCCTTTAGCGCAATCCACTGCTCCTGCCCAATGCTCAGCTTGTGCTCTTCCGCTCCCTCCAGTACGAGGCCACGTCGTGTTCGTAAGCGGATCGTGGCGGCATCGCGCCGAATATGACGATCCGTAATGCGGTCTTGCTGAGTGTTACCGCTTGCGACACGTACTTCATCTCCTCGCGAAAGCAGGTCATGCAATGCGTCGTAGCGTAGAAATCCACGGTCGGTTAGCAGCAGGCTGTTTCCTACCAGGCAGGCCCAGCCTTCATTCATAGTCTTTGTCTGCATCTGCGGCACGAAATACAGCATTTCCGTACGCACGATCTCGATCAGGTCACGCTGCCAGGGCTGCAGGTGAGGAGCATGATGCATCAAGAAGAGCAGCAGGTCTTTCTCCGGTTTTTCAGGAAACTTCGGAGTTTTGCCGGGTCGGCGCTCGCGTTCCTCCTGTGCTTTTTGTGCCTTCTCCTCCAGACTCCACAGATCTTCGTATTCGCTAGTAGGAGTTTTTGCGCCCTCTGCCCTCGGCTCACCCTCATCATCACGCAGTAGCAGATTATAGTCCACGTGCTCCTGAATCGAGAGCACGGAATCCAGAAAATGCTCAACCTCGTCCTTGCCATGATCGAACTCGTACTTTGCGATACGCTCGGCATGAATGCTCACCTTATCGATCATACGCCGCGATGTGTGCTGGAAGTACGCGTTATTCTTGAAGAAATCGGTATGACCGAAGACGTGGGCAGCAACAAAGGTATTTTGCAGGTGATTGTTCATCTCCATCAGAAACGCATAGCTCGGATTGGTGTTGACGACCATCTCGTAGATCTTGCTCAATCCAAAATCATACTGCATCTTCTGACGATGATACGCTTTTCCATGTGTCCAATGGCTAAATCGGCCCGGCAGACTATACGACGCGAACTCGTACATAATCGACGCCGGAACCAGTTCAAAGTGCGTGGGAAAGGGGTCCAGGCCGAACTTCCGCGCCTCCTCCCATGCCGCATCAATAGAATCGCGCAGGCGTTCCATTTCACTGTTCGACTCGTATATCGACATAAGCAACTCCCTCTACTACCTTTCATTCAGAACAGTGATGCTTCTGAATGCATGAGTAGGATACTACGTGAGCGTCTCTATCTGCTCGGAACAGGATCACGCTGGGCGAAGAACTTACGCAGCGCAGGATAGACCTCTTTCTTGTCAGAAATTGTTACTGCGGTAAACTTTTTATCATTGATCTTGTTGTACGCCGACATCAGTGTGCTGGGAGAGCGGTAGTGCCCCTCGCGAATCTCGCCATAGCCGAAGATATTACACAGCTCCATCAAGCGCGTTACAAGCTGCACACAGCGATCATTGTCCCACGGTAAGTTGTCACCGTCAGAGAAATGGAACGGATAGATATTCCAGTCATCGGGATTGTACCGTTCCTGAATAATCTCCAGCGCCAGCTCGTAAGCAGAAGAAACCTGTGTCCCGCCGCTCTCACCCTTGTGGAAAAACTCCTCCTCCGTCACCTCCTTCGCCTCTGTATGGTGACTGATGAAAACGATGTGCACATTGTTGTACTTTGTACGCAAAAATCGCACCATCCAGAAGTAGAAACTTCTAGCTATATACTTCTCAAATTCACCCATTGAACCCGAAACATCCATCATCGCCAATACAACTGCATTCGACTGGTATTTGATGGTGGGTTCCCAGACTTTGAAGCGCAGGTCTTCAGATTTGATCTCTTTGAAGGAGGCGTCACCCTTGGCGGCGTTACGTTTGATGTTCTCCATGATTGTGCGTTTCTTGTCGAGGTTTGCCATCGGCCCCTTCTTACGCACATCGGTGAAGCGAACAGACTCAGTCTCCATCTCCTGCTGGCGCTTCTGTTCGAGATTGGGCAGGCTCAGATCCTCGAAGATTAACTGCGCTAGTTCCTCCATCGTCACTTCGGCTTCATAGTAGTCGTAGCCAGCCTCTTTGCCCGCATCGCCCTTCTTTCCCTTCCCCTGCCGAGGCTCCTGGGCAACCACATCCCCCACCTTGCTCTTACCATTGCCCTGCCCGGCATGCTGCTGCCGACCAAAATCGTAGCGGAAGCTGTACTCTTCAAGTGAACGAATCGGGACACGCACGGTCTTCTTGCCGTCAGAGAGGATAATGTTCTCTTCGCTAACAATCTCGCCCAGGTTCTTTTTAACGGCCTCTCGTATCTTCTCTTTATGGCGCTCCTGATCAGTCTGCCCCTTGCGGTGCAGGGACCAATCATGATGTGAAACAGACATAAATTGTACTCCTCGTAGCGAACACATTTCACTGAGACCAGGAATGTTAACCGCGTAGGAAGTGGACCTGCCCGCACAATACATCTCACGTACGACTGAATATTGGGCGCGTAAGGGGCGTGCTTGTCCTGCTCCTAAACTGGAGCGAGGCAAGCACGCTCCCTACACGCTATCTGGTTGTGCATGCTTGCTCACGTTTATCTTGACTGAAATGTATTGGGGCTTGTCCCACTAAAGAACACGAGTGGGGCAAGACCACTCCCTATGTGGGGTTTGTCTCTACCTTCTTCGGGACGTGAAACGTATCACTCCTTGTGCTACGCTCTGCAAGAGAGGAGGCGATAGGCTTGTCAGCCTACCCGCCTTCCTGCCTTGCTCTGCACAACGCTTAGCGATTCAAGAGGCTACCAGTGTAGCGCAATAGCTCATTTGCGCTTTCAGGAGTATAGCCATGCTCAGCAACCAGCCGATCAACCACTTCGTTGATTTTGCGCAGTTGCTCCTTGTCGGGTGTGCGCGTTGAGGTGGTGATTTTTACAACGTCGCGCAGGTCGGCGAAGAGCTTCTTCTCAATCGCCTCTTTGAGCCGCTCATGGCTGGTATACTCAAAGGTCTGTCCTTTGCGGGCCAGCGATGAGATGCGAATAAGTATCTCTTCACGGAAGGAGCGCTTGGCGTTGTCGCTCACGCCGATCTGCTCCTCGATAGAGCGCATCAGATGCTCATCCGGCTCCATCTCCTCATCGGTGATGGGATCGCGCAGCTTGGTCTTGTTACAATACGCCTCAACGTTATCGAGGTAGTTGTTCAACAGCGTGCGCGCCTGCTCCTCGTACGAATAGACAAAGGCTCGCTGCACCTCTTTACGCGCGATCTCGTCGTACTCCTTGCGCGCCTCGCTGATAAAGTTCAGGTAGCGCTCACGCTCCTCACGTGTGATACTGGTATGCTGATCCAGACCGTCACGTAACGCACGCAGTGCATCGATCGGCGTAATAAATGTTACGTTCTGCTTGATCAGAGCGTTAGAGAGCCGGTTGATGACGTAGCGCGGCGAGATGCCATCCATACCTTCGCGCACCGCCTCTTCCTGCAGTTCGCGCACATCCTTCTGCTTGAAATCCTCCATATCCTCGCCATCGTACAACTTGAGCTTTTTCATCAAGCTCATACCGGCTTTCTTGGAAGGCTCCAGGCGTGTCAGAATTGCGAAGATGCTGGCAATGCGCAGTGTATATGGCGCGATATGCACGTTCTTCAGCGCGCTCTGCTTGAGCAACTTCTCGTAAATCTTCACCTCATCGGAGACACGCAGGTTGTAGGGCACCTTCACCAGAATGATGCGGTCCTGCAGCGCCTCTGACTTCTTGTTACCCACAAAAGACTGATACTCATGCTCATTGGTATGGCTAACCACTACTTCGTCGGCGTAGATCATGCTGAAGCGTCCAGTCTTGATGTTCTGTTCCTGGCTCAGTGTGAGCAGTACATACAGGAACTTCTCATCGCAGTTATGGTTAACGATACCATTAGCAATGTAGGTGTTCGATCCAGGAACGTGCAGATCCCAGCACTCAGCCTCGCTCTCCTCAATCGAAACCACCTCGTCATAGAACTGCGCCTGATTGAGTAGTGCGGTCAGGCCTGGTGGAGGTTCAACCCAGCCCTCAAGCTTACCCAGCACTTTTGTCGCCATGGTACGAGTGCACGTGTTGGTGCCGCTACGTAACATATGCAGGTTTGTGTAGTCCTCGCCCAGTATTTGATGCGCCCCTTCGTGTGCACGATAGCCAGAGCCACCAACCGCCGTTGCACTGGCGATTACTTTGCGCTGCAACTCTTCCGAAATCGCATTCCAATAACCCGTGGTATTGGGAATCAGATCAGCACGACCTGCACGCCGCTCGGTTAATGCAACCTTTTCGTAAGTCAGGCACTTGCGTTGTGGCAATAGACGCATCTGCGAGGCGAGGAGATCAGCATCCGCACCACTGGCCGTCACCGTCCAATATTCGCCATACTCGCTGACAGAGGAGGAGCGGCTGCGCATCTTCACTCGTCGGGTCACAACACCCAGATTCAACAGAACAACTTGTAGTTGTTGTGCAAGTGTCTCTGAAGCAGTTGTCCACGAAAGCCGTCCATGCAGATTGACAGTGCCATCACCAGCAAAGTAGCCAGCCAGGAACTCCAGCATGGATTCACGTGAGGACTCCAGGACAGGCCAGGGAATTTCCTTATTGTACGCTCCGGTCTTAAAGCCGAGATAGCGCAAGAAATCTGCCAGCGCAACACTATTCAGTTGCACTACACCGGTGTACTGGCGAGGAGTGATACTGAACAGAGCTTGTGTCAATTGGCTATAATCGTTTCGTAGTTCCTCTTCCACATTGGCAAAACGAATCGTGCCATCAGGACGAACATCACCTTCTGCAATCAGGTAGCCTAACCAGCGGCCCAACTCCGGCGACATACGCTCAGGAGCGGTTATGCGCTGAGCAAGTTGCGGCTTTTCAGGCTGCCACGCGAAAGCAACATCTTGCCCCCACAAATTCTGCCCCTTCTGCAACACGACCCAGTCACCGATCGCCAGTTCGTCGTGGCGCTTCCAGACCTGCACACCGTCTCCATTCACTACCTGTAACCGATGCTCAAACGTCCCTTCCTGTACAAAGCCCCTACGTGTACTGATACGTTTCGTCTTGCTCACACCAGAGCGATACAGGTCAGCAGCAGCCTCAACCCCAGTGCTACTCGCCACTTGCAGCTCAATTCTCTGTGACTCCCCAACTGGATGAGCGGATGAAGCGAGTGAATCCAGGCGTCGAATGCCACTGTGTGTATAAAGCAGCGTGTTACCTGCCAGACATTTAAGCATCTCAACGAATTCCATCACACCACGGTTCGCGATGTTCAGTTCTCCATCGAAGCGATACGCTCTTGGATCGCTTTCTACACCTACTTCACCAATAGTGGAGAGGTCGATACCGCCGACAAGTTCGCTGATATCCTGTGATTTCGGATCTGAGGGTGTGAACGTCCCCACGCCCACACGGTACTTCTCGCTGAATGAGATGCGTTTCAGCGGAACATCTTCAATGTGGCCTTTGTAGGTATTATCTACCATATAACGGCAATGAGGGCACAGGTCGCCTTCAATGTATAGATTGAACTCTTTCTCCAGGTCTGGACGCAGTTCGTGAGGAATCAGGTGGAGAGGCTCTTCATGCATAGGGCAGTCTTTGATCGCGTATACCGCGCCTGCTGGTATGCGGCTGTATGCTTCCAGACCGCGTTTGAGGAGGTAGACAATCGTGGACTTACCGCCACCAACAGGACCCATTAGGAGTAGCACGCGCTTGCGCACCTCAAGACGTTGGGCAGCAGAGTGGAAGTAGTCAACAATCTGTTGTAGCGGCTTCTCGATGCCAAAAATTTCCTGGTCAAAGAAGTTATAGCGAGGTTCACCTGTACGCGTAGTCTCCACACCTGCATCCATAATCATATGATAGATGCGCTCATGCGAGAGCCGGGCAATCTCTGGTCGCTTGGTCACAATCTCAAAGTATTCTGCGAAGGTTCCTTCCCACATGAGCTCGCGCTCACGATCTCGATATTCTTCTAACCGCTTCACCAGATCCATAGTTCATCCTCTCTCTGTGTATGACTAGTAGTGTACGAATAATAGATTCACTACCTTTCCAAGAGATTTTCAACGCTGAACGGGAAAAGTCTCTTCTAGCATGGCAGCTTTTCGTAAGCCTGTTCGCATCTCACTTCTCATAGTCGCCACATCGTGTACTACTCCTGCACAGTAGCACGCTCTTCTACGATACAGGTCAGGTCTCCCTGTTCTATGCAGGAACGGCACTGCTGTGTTCTGTGTACTGCACTACGCCGATCCCTACAACCAAGACGCTTATTCCTACACTACGCACTTCGATGGGTTGTATACATGATACGTGGGAAACGCACTACAATGAACTGGAGGAAATTCTATGAAGTTGTCTCTTTCGGGTGGGCTACTTCTCCTGTTCCAGACAATCCTACAGGCACAGTCTCTCAAAGACGAAAAGGGCCGGTCTCTAACTCGGCATGCAACGCGAGAGAACCAGCCCTTTCTACGTGTCGGACAGTTATTCTGCTGTAGAGCTGCTACAGCTTCCACACATTTCTGGAAGCGATTGTAACAGGGGAGGATGATGCTGCGCATCTATGAAATGCTCCTGCCTATGTGAATCGGTCCTTTCTTCTTTCCCACTCCACGCACGAGACAAACACTTACCGAACAGAATGGACACGGACACGAACAGAAACAGCGCTGTGACGTCCATCATCTTATAGAATGTATGCTCATTATAGCATATTTCTCTCGAAAATTTAAGAGGTAGCGTTTTTTACTGAGAGCGGTTCCTCCACTAGGGGCAGATCGACTACAACAATAGTGCCATGACCAGGCACAGATTGTAGCTCAAAATGTCCTCCCAGGTGCGAACAGCGCTCGACCATACCCGTAATTCCATAATGCTCGGCCGGGCTACGAGTACTGGAATAAAGCTCTTCAGGAAGACCGACACCGTCGTCTTGTATATGCAGGTGGACATGCCCATTCCGTCGATACAGCTTCAGCAGCACGTGCTCCGCTCTCGCATGTTTCTCAATATTGGCAAGCGCCTCCTGACCAATCCTCCATAGCGCCTCTTCGATAGAGCCTGGCAGTCTTTCGCTCTCACGCTCGACATCACACTCTACCTGCCACTCTGTGCGTCGCGCAACGTCACGCGCATAACGGCAGAGCGCCTGACAGACTGGCTCACGCTCCAGCGTGGGCGAACGCAGGTTCGCAATTGACGCACGCAATTCGTTCATGCTGCTTCGCACAATCTCCTTAACCTCTTGCAGTTCAGCTTCGCTCCGTTGGGGATCACGTTTCTGCAAACGTTGCGCCGCTTCTAGCTTGACTGAAACCAGCACCAACGCATGACCCAGCGTATCATGCATCTCACGCGCCACTCGTGTCCGCTCACGCAGCACAGCAATTTCACGCTCCTGCTCTGTAGAGGCAGCGAGCTGAGCATGTGCATCTTCCAACTCGGTATGCGATTGTGCAAGCTGGCGCAGCAAGCGATTACGCTCATAACGCTCACCTATCAAGCGCTGCATCAACGTGCTAAAACCAGCACTTCCAAAAAAGCTAAACCCGATTCCCACAATCCCACCTATATTCCCCCAATCAAATGGCAGAGAGAACAAACCACTTGTAAGTACAAAGGAAAAGGACAGAATAGCAACCATAAGAAAGAGCAATGGTGAGGCAAAGAGAGCAAATGAGAGTCCGAATGTTGCGTAGAAAGCCCAGACAAAGTTTACATCGATCCGCGTTAGCAGCACAACCATTCCATAACAGAAAAGCCACATTCCCCAGGCAAACACAGGCGGAGGAGGCCAGCCCCAGCGTCGAATAGACTTGAGCCAGCTTAATTGCGAACCAAGTGTATATGACATGACGACGCCAAAAGAGAGCAGAATGATAGCAATGCTTTTCCAATCTGTTAATAGAGATCTACCATGCAACTGAGATGAGCGCATCGCCAGGCTTTGTTGTGCCATAACTATCATGGAAACAACACAAAGCACCAACCAGATCAAATTCCAGCGTGCAAATGAGCGAAAGAATTGCTCATCATCACCAATTTTTCCCGGCAAAATAGAGGCATCTGGCTGTTTCATAGATTCTCTCTTATCTCTATTACCTGACAATGCTATGCACGTTTTTCCCTGTATGAAGATACACCAGGACTTCTATCGTCGGGAGGACTAGCGCACGCACCTTACGCGCTAATGATTTGGAGAAATACGTTCACGGGAACTACACAATGCGTTCAATACTCTCTCATTTCGCAGCATACCATGTACCGCGCTAAACAACCAGTGCTGTATTACCTACTCTAGCTCTATGACGAAAGTCATACTCCCTTTCTTTCGGACAGCGAAGCCAGCTCTACTGCACTACTTCTAATGAGGCTTATATAACCCGCCTTTTGTCCAGAAATCGCGCCAGAGCACTCCCTTGCTACATGATAATGCTGAGCTTTTTATCATTGAAAGATAGTACTATACTGCTAGGCACAGGAAAAGTTGGGCGCATCTGATGAGCTGTTCTGCATGTATTTAGGCTGGCATAAGTTGCGTTATAGTATAAATGCGCCAATAGTTCTACTCCTTGCACTGTATCTATGACAACAGCAGAGAGGTATGTTATACTAGCGCCAAATAGAGGCATAGCAGAGCGCATCAGAAGGCAATAATTTTGGCGTGTCTTTCACCTCATGGCTAGCTATCCAGAAAGAGTTTTTATGAAATTTGTTGTTGAACGACGCCATCCAACGCCATGCTTTCCTCCTGGAATTCTCAATGGCATGCAAACAGCAACTGGAGTGATGCAGGCATGAACGTTAGTACAGGTGCACCACATATTCTTCTTTTTGAGCGAGATCAACAGTTAGCAGCGCTTCTTACAAGTGAGCTGCAAATGGCTGGTTATGAGTCTCATACTGCACGGACAGCGGTAGAAGTATTTGATGCCATTGCTCGCTATCCGATACGACTTGTTCTTGTGAATCTAGCACAGGCGGCAGCCGCACGACGCGAGTTCTGGGTTGCGCTTGATACACAGCGTCGCGGGAGCAACGTTCAGGTTCTTACCTTTCATTGCAGCAATCTTGCGGGATACGGAGCGCGTGATCCCGATGAAAACACTTCGACACCTGCCGATATGGATGTTGATGGCATGATGGGGCTGATGACCCTGGTCGATGCTGTACGTGCACGCGTGCCCAACATGGATACAATCGCAACGACTTTGCCCCGTATGCCTCGCGTGACTCCCTTCGGACAAGCCTCAATCCAACGCACTGGTCAACAGCCAGCAATTGGCGTAAATGGTTTAAGAAATGGGACAGCTCAGCGCAGACCCATGTCAGCAGATGCGGCCGCTCATACAACTATGTCCCGATCAGGTTCACCTGTCGTTCCACAGACACCGCCGACGTCGCCACAAGTGCCAACGCCGCCTCTTACTCCCCCAACTGCTCCATCCTATGGAATAAGTGGGGGTCTACCAATCAACAATGGGACAAGTAACATGGCCGGAAGCGCACAGCCAGGCCAGGAAAAAATTCGCGCTGTCCTCTATCCAAATCAACGTACCTGGAGTTCACAAAATGCTGGTTCATTTGCACCTGCACTCGAAAATCAGGGAGTGCAAAATGTTCAACCTCCATATCCCGCTCAGGCAAATCAGATGACTGCCAGTGCTCAATCAGACCCTTCTTCTGATTCCACTATGCTGCAACGTCTCGCCAATGGGAATGGACAGGGGAGTGCAAATGGACAAAAGGAATCAGGATTGGCACAGCTTACACGTCTCGTCGAAGCCTTTCAATCACCTGTACACGAGGAGAGTGGCTCAATTCCAGTACCCATAACTCCTTCTTACAGACCAAATAGCAATGGAACATCATATATGCCAGATGCAGCAAATGCCTCAGTTGTAGCTCCCGATACTCCACTCGTATCAGGTAACGCTTATATTGCGACGACTGCGACAGGTGGTTACCACCCTGCAACAAACGAACGTACTAACACTAGCAGTTTCAATACTGCTCAGTCTCAGATCCGTCCAACTTCTACTTCAGAAGCGATTAGTGCTCAGCCATTACGACCCGCTCCGATTCAAGACCTTCCCGGAGACCGTCTCAACAGCGGACCACTTCCAACTGATGGAGGGCGACGGCCTGATGTTCTCTCTCGCGCTGGGTATACCCAGCCTACTCAGTCAACAGCGGTTCAGGCACCACTTGCATCTATTGTTGCATCAGTTCCACCCAAAACGCTCTCAACAGCAACACCACTTTCTCCTCCATCTACTACTGATGCAGGATTGACATCGGCAACCCTGCCAGTTGGAGCAGCAGTGAGAGAACAGCGTCAAAGCGAACTACTGGAACCATTGATGCAGAATGCTCCTCAGCAGCAAGACTCTAGAGAGGCTACCAATGCTTTACCACAGCAAGCCTCCGAACAGGCTCCAACACCAGTTGCAGAGCAGACTCAAGAACAGCTTCAGCAGGAAGAGCTGCCAATAGAGGCTGAGGAAGAAAAGATTTTATCGCATAACGCTGTTATTCTCGATATACTCCAAAGTTTTCCTGTGATACCGAAACAGACTCAGACGATACGGCCTCAGGCAGTACAGCCCCAGGTCCTTCATGGTCGTGCAACGCGTTCGCTCGGCCATGTCCTCCTGGATGGACACCTGGTACCGCAGGATCGGCTGGAGGTGGCACAAAACATTCAGCGCATGTTACGTGGTGTGGATTTAAATTATCAGTTGGGTGATATTTTGCTTATGTTTAAGTTGCTTACTCCCGATCAGCTCCTGGCAGCCGCCCTGGTGAGCTATGGCCTGATTACGACAACACAGATCACAGCTCTTGGTCGCATTCGTCAGGAGCTGCATGCCATCGGTCTAGAATATGATCTGGAAAACCTTCTCATTCTCTTCCGTATTCTTACACCTGAACAACTGCGCGAAGTGCGCTCAAGCTTTTTGAGCTAAATAAAAAAGCAGGGTGCCCGGAAGAGAGTTCGGCCAGATGAACTCTCTTCCGGGCACCCTGCTTTAGAAAAAACTACACCTGCGCCTCCTCAACCCTCTCAATATGTGCCCCTAGAGTGCGCAACTTCTGATCCAGCCGCTCATAGCCACGCTCGATATGCTCGATTCCGTAGACTTTCGAAGTCCCTTCGGCACAGAGTGCAGCTAGGATATACGAGCAACCTGCACGAATATCTGGAATATTCAACTCTGTTGCTGTCAGAGGTGTCGGACCGCTGACAACACAGCTATGCATGTGCTCTTTTTCACGGAACCGACATGGGACCTCACCCAGACATTTCGTATATAATCCAATGTGTGCCCCCATTCCCGCAAGTGCGCTGGTGTAACCAAAGCGATCCTCGTATATCGTTTCATGCACCACCGACATACCACGAGACTGTGTCAATAGGATCGTAAAAGGCTGCTGCCAATCGGTCATAAAGCCAGGATGCACATCTGTCTCAAGCGCAATAGCCTTAGGTGTTGGACCATCACCGATGAAGCGAATACCATCATCGTCAATTTCAAAGCGCAGTTTCATCTTGGAAAGCGCATTCAAGAAGGTCAGCAGCGTATCTTGCTGTGCACGGCGCAGATAGACATTACCACGAGTCAGATACGCTGCGATGGCAAGCGAAACTGCCTCGTTGCGGTCACTCAGCAGCGTATGACTCACACCATGCAACCGCTCAACTCCCTCGACCAGAATACGTCGATCCACCTTGAATTCGATGATCGCGCCCATCTTTTGCAGCAGTTTGATCAGGTCAATGATCTCCGGTTCAATCGCTGCATTCTCGATAATAGTGACACCCTTTGCCAGCGAGGCAGTGATCAGGAAGTTTTCAGTCGCCATCACACTGGGAAATGGCAGTTTGATCGTTGTCCCATGTAAGCGTTCAGAGGCGGTACAGTGATAATAGCCATCCTTCTCGACGATCTTCGCTCCCATCTGTCGCAGACCGCTAATGTGGAAGTTGATCGGACGCGGCCCAATGCGATCTCCTCCCGGCATGGGTATCATCGCCTCCCCACACCGGTGCAGCAGCGGACCAATCGCCATGACACAGAGCCGATTCAGCCCGCCCATATCTTTTGACAGGCTGCTGCTTGTAATAGCAGGTGTACAAATAGAGAGTGTGTGCTCATTTATCTGTACTTCAGAGCCAAATCGCTGACAGAGCTTGACCGTCAAATCCAGATCTCCCAACAGTGGAACATTTCGCAGGGTGCAAGGTTCGTTCGTTAACAGTGAGGCAATCACCATCTTGGTCACAGCGTTTTTTGCCCCACTGATTTCCACTTCGCCGTGGAGAGGTTGACCTCCCGCCACTACATAGTGAGCCGCCTGGTCAATACGTGTCTGCATATTCAGCATACTGTAAGGGTCTCCTTATATCTCTCCAGAATTTCCAGGAGCTTTCCACAACCAGCGCAGCGCGTTAAGCCGGGAAGGGGGCTTGCGCACATTCCGCTCTCGTTGCGGTTGCTGTCGTATTTGTCGCACATGTTGTTTTCGCCCATTTTCTCCTTGCATCTGCTCCTCGCTCCTCTCATCGAGCAGATCAAGGAAACTGTTGACACTCTGCGCAACACCCTCTACCATCAAATACCCGGCTGGCTTCACTGCGTCTCCTACCAGATAGAGACCTGGGATTCCCGCCTGTGCCTCAAGATCCTCCCCTTGAGCAATACGGTTTACTGGCCATTCACCGCGATATGTGCCCATTGTCAAAACCGAACAGTGTTTCTCAAATGCTTCTCCAAAGAGCATTCGTAGATCAGCCAGGGCAAGTGCACGCTCCTCTTCAACATTATCGCTCTGCAAAACCTGGTGGCTGATGAGGAGATGCTTTCCCTGTGGAGCAAGGCTCGGATCACTATTGGTCGGCTGCACCATACCCGCAATACGCTGTGTATCAAGGCAATACATGATACCTTTATGAGGAATAAGCGAGACATCGCTCAAAATATGCACTTTGAGACCAATAGCTTCTTGAAAAGTCTCGCACTCTGCATGTTCGGGAAAGGCTGTGGTAGCAGTGGAGGGAATTCGAGCTTGCTTTAACACATCAGCCTGTTTCACTCGACGGTTCTGGAGCAGGGCAGATGTTGCACGAGGACCGATATCGCTGACGATGAGCGATGTAGAAAAGAGGACTTCTTCGCCTGTTTGTTTATTGCGCACCCGCACAGCACTCGCGTGTCCATCCTGCTGAAGGATATGCAACACCTCGTGAGAAAGTAGAATCTCTCCACCCCGTGCAACCACTTCGTGCTCCAGTTGTCGCGTAAGCTGTCCACATCCCCCCTGCACAATTGCCGGTGCGCCATAACACAACATGTTTTTCGTTGTGCGAATCACTTCAGCGGTCTGTACCTGGCTCAACTCCAGGCTCAAAGCGAAACGTGAGATACTCTTGAAAAAAGCGAGCAGTTGTGGAGTGCGTGCAACAGGAATATGTCGCTCCAGCCAGAGGTCAAACGGCAGTGCCTGTTCTTGCTCAGGCAGGCGGCGCAGAAACATGAGATAGCCCAGGCGCAAGAACCAGAAGGATTGGCGCACACCTAGAAACTTAAAGACGCCTAACAAACCACGCGCACGGTACTGTTTACCGTGCACGTGAAAAGAGCCAAACACATCCGCATCAAACAGACGATGAGGAACACGCAGTCGCTGCAACATCTGCGAGAGTACGCCGCTGCTCCCAAATGGAACCATATGGACTGCGCCTGTGCTGACCTGCACACCCTGAAACTGTTTCGCAGTAAAACGTCCTCCACTATGCGGAAGACGTTCCAGAACCACTACGTGCATCCCCTGCTGGACCAATTGTGCAGCACTTAGCAAGCCACCAAGTCCTGCACCAATGACAGCCGCGTCAACCTGCCGTGTTCGTTGCAACGGCAAAACATTGCTCATTACTCGTTTTCACCAATCATTGCGCGCAACAGGCTGTTACACTCTGCCATTGTGTTGAGCACGTTCTGATGGATCTGGAAGACTTTATTCAGTTCACGCGCCTTGCGAGCAAGCTTGGTGACATATTCGATATCGCGTGGATTGTTCATCACATCTTCCATTAACTGCAACAGTTCAGCCCAGGCAAGCGCCTCACGGCTCCGCGCTACATCGGCAATGGTGTTATCCATCCGTTCAGCCACACGGCGAATACCTGTGCGCAGTTGACTTGCAACCTGCGCAATCTCTCCATCACGATTGCGCATTGCCTCCTGCGTGGCGTTGAACTGCTCCTGCAGCGACATGACCTGCCCATCTAGCGCCGAAATCGCGGCCATAAGAACACTCATGTCAGGTAGGGCAGGTTGGGGCAGATTATTTAAACGCTGGAACGTTGTCTCTGTTGAATCTGCTCGTTCCGAGGAATATGCAACAGGCGCGGCCGCAATCTTCTCTTCGCTCGCCCCGGTAAAGGCAGGCAGGCTTATAACTGGCTCGACTGCTGGGGCCGACTCTTCAAAGACAGAAGCCGTTGCAGTTGCGTTTGCGGTCTGAACTGGAGCTTCTTCCTCAAGAGCAACAGCCGGCATCGCATCCTCTATAACAGGCGCGGCTTCTTGCGCTACTGCTGCTTCAGGCTCAACAGGAAGATCCTGAGCTGTATGAATTTCATATGTCCCAAAGTCATCACTGCTTGGAGCTGTTACCATGCCATCTTCGCGTGTTCGATACGTCAGCTCTTGAGGAGGTGTACCATAAGGAACCGCGACAGTTGGCATGTCTTCGACGGCCGCGCCATTCGAGCCATAGCCATGGAAACTTAACTCGTGCTCACCAATACCAACCTGGTCACCATCTTTAAGCGTATACGGTGTCGTATCTTCGAGCTGTTGACCATTGACAAAAGTACCATTTGCACTATGCTCATCATGCAGCACATATTGCCCATGCTCATAACGCACGACTGCATGACGCCGCGAAGTCAGCTTATCCTTCGACAGCAGAATATCACTTGTGGGTGCTCGACCAATGACAACTTCCTCTTTATCCAGCAAATATTCCTGCAATACCTCGCCGCTGTCAGAGCGCAGAATAAAGCGTGCTGGCTGTTCAATTCTATCCATCGTCGCCTGCGCAGTTGGAGCAAGGGCCGCAGAAGGCTCACGAACAGTTGGCACCTCTACCCCACCAACTGTTCGTGCGGCTGGATCAGAAGACCAGCTCGTGCCAGAGGAAGAGTTGACCGGCCCGACCGGTGCTCCCCAATCATCTGCTGCCGCTAGAGTTGCATCCCCAATGGACTGCGCCTGCTGTTGTGATGAACCTGAGGGAGTAGATGGCAGCAGGCGTTGTCCACAGTTCAAACAGTAATTATCTCCTTGCCGCGTATCAGCCCCACACACGGGACACTTATCCATGGTAAACTTCCTCCCATTCGTTGCACACAATCAGAGTATCAGAGCTATGTGTACATACAAAACTTCTGCTATTATACCAGAAGGGACTGGAGAGCGTCGAGCAATGAACCAGTAGTCACGACGCTGGCATCCATTCTCCATCTGACTGCAAGTCCTTGAAGAACTGTTGCAACTCATTCACGCTCCAACGAGCAGAAAATGTCACATTCGTTGAGTCACGCACACCTGTACAAACCTGCAGCGGCTGAATAACTGGCGTCCCCCCCTTCGCGGCAGCCGTGGCTGTCGCGGGAGCATTCTCAGCACCTTTTACAGCACTACTACATTGCAAGGCTGTGTTCTGCGCGTTCTGTGCCGACTGCGGAGCCTGCGACAGCGTGAGCGAGTTATCGCCTGGCAGCACGTAGATTAACGTAAAATTACTGCCGTATACGGCGTTTCGTACAGAACCTGAGGCACTTAAAAGACAGGAGCCAGATGGCAACGTAGTGGGCAAAAACACTGTAATCCCAAGATTATCCTTTAGCGTTTTCCAGTCTTTAATCGCTGTAGGAGTTCCATTGGCAGGTCCCAGAGATGAACCTTCCACGGGCTTTGCCTTTGTCACTGTTGGAGTGACCGATGCACTATCATCAGTGAACACCATCTTCGCTTCTTTGTTACACCAGCGCAACGTATTTAATGCAACCGGTGTAAACGTTGGGGTTGCCGAATTCTTCTGTGACGGGTTCGCCGGCGTAGTTGTATCCGAACACGAAGCTAACACAAGCACACACATCACTACGAGTAACGCAGTACAGATAAACCCTCTGCGCGCCCTTCTGCCACCGCTCCAATTCTCCCTCACATCGCTTTTCCATTCATGATAAAACATACTGAAGACTCCTTCAAATTGGGAAAAATCCCCCAAATGGGTGATAGATAGATAATATAAAATCAAAAAGCACTGCAATTCATTCTATAACTTCCAGCCAGAGACATCGTTTCCTCTATGGGTATTCAAGAGAAAAACTTCCTCATTCTCTCTCTTCTTGCTCACTCTACTGTAAAAAACGTTCGGAAACTATAAACTATCTCTCACTCTGGTACCAATAGAGGTCTTTACAGCCATGTACTGTAATGTTACCATTACATTCTACCGCTCCGATCATACGTTTAAGGATGCCATTTTTTGTCTTGCCTCCCGTCGATTATACTGGTAGATGTGCGGGGAATAGAACAACGGCATTTTCCATTTCTAACTAGCCGACAAAAGGGGTACGTTGTTCCAAATGTATGGGTAGCGTCGTCTTATCATTACCGAAACCAAAGCCAACCCAAACAATACTTTACTATGTGGGGATCGAAACGTTGTCCTATACTTCCTTACATTCAGAAATTTCCAGGCCTTACATATTTTATCAGGAGAAGCGGAAAACTCACTTCTGAATGCATGAAGATTCTTTAGTGACTCAAATGCGAAATTTTCCCCGAAAGGGTACTGCGTGTGAATGCAAAACAAATCTGGCAAACAACAAGAGAACGGCTAAAAACAAAGGTCAGCTCCGCTGTCTTCACCACCTGGTTTGAGGGAACTACAGCGGATTCCTTTCAGGATGGCGTCTTTGTCGTTGGAGTTCCGACTACCTTCACAAAAGCATATTTAGAAAGACGTTATTCTGAGCACATTCGCACCATCCTGATCGAAATTACAGGCACGGAGATCGAGGTGCAATTTAAGGTTGCAAAAGAGCAGGTCTCGCCAGAAGATGTCTCTGGACCCGGCTTGCAAGAGGCAGCCCTGCGTCCACCAAAACGCTCCTATCGCATCGGTAAGGGGCGGCTCGCGGCGGCTCTACAAGAGAAACAACGTGGTGAGAATGCAGGGTCCGCTGCTGCCGCTATGAACTCACTCGCTTCAGCCCCACTTCCGTCAAATGCGCACACTCAGAAGCATGAGGAGGAGATTCCACAACAGGACTTTCCTGTTATGGAATCTCCTTCGCAGCCACTCAATCCACTACCCTCGCCACGTCCCGTCGATCACGCTTTTAAAATGCCTCCTACAACAATCAAAGAGGGACAGCAGAGCGCATTGGTCGAACAGTCTTCCATTGCTGTTCCTCCTCCCTTTATGAGAGAAGAGCGTCTAAATACTCGCTACACATTTAATATGTTTATTGTCGGCAAATCAAATCAGCTTGCACACGCCGCTTCTCTTGCCGTGGCAGAAAATCCAGGACGCATCTACAATCCACTCTTCCTCTACGGTGGCGTTGGATTGGGTAAGACGCACCTGATGCACGCTATCGGACACTCAGGCGAGGCCGCAGGTCTCACCGTCCTCTACGTGACTTCTGAAAAGTTCACCAACGAGATTGTGAACGCTATTCGTACACACAAAACCGATGAGTTTCGCGCAAAATATCGCCAGATCGATATCCTGCTCGTCGATGATATTCAGTTTATTGTCGGCAAGGAAGCCACCGAAGAAGAGTTTTTCCATACCTTTAATGCGCTTCACAACGCCAACAAACAGATCGTTGTCACCAGTGATCGCCCTCCCAAGGCCATTAACAGTTTGCAAGATCGCCTCCGCTCGCGCTTCGAGTGGGGTCTCCTGGCAGACGTTCAGGCACCAGAGTACGAGCATCGTCTCGCTATCCTGCGCTCCAAGTGTGAGTCGCTCCGCTTCACGGTTCCGGCTAACGTGATCGAATATATTGCGCGCCCACAATGCAGCAGTGTGCGCGAGTTGGAAGGCGCGCTCAATCGCGTCATCGCCTACGCAACGCTACACGATCAGCCACTTACTATGAGCCTCGCGGCACAGGCGCTCGAACACCTCTACGAGACAAAGCCTGCCACAACCCTGTCTGTTAATGAAGTCTTTGATGGGATCTGTCGCTACTACAACATCGAATCCTCACAGCTACGTGGCAAACAACGCGATCGCGACATCGCCTGGCCGCGCCAGGTCGCAATGTACCTGATGCGCGAGGAGACCAGCGCTTCTTTACAACAGATTGGCGCTGCGCTGGGTGGACGTGATCATACAACTATCATGCATGGCTGGGAAAAAGTACGTGCTGAAATCGCCAACAACGAACACGCGCGTCAGGAGATCGCGGCAGTCGTCGAATCACTGCACCACCTCCACATCTAAAATCACACTTGATTTTGCACGACGAGTCTGTTACCCTGAATGTCAGAAACGTTACGGACAAGGGACGCCAGGCAAACTGCTTGCCTCGCTCTTGTCCTTCATGCACTGTGAACAAGACAAAGAATTAGCTGTACTGTAGCTCATCATATCAGGAGCTTTTTCTCATGCAACAACAACAACAACAATCCGCGAGCTATGACCTGCTCGCGGTCTTTCCTGATGAAGCAAAGGCCGACGCAGCCGCCGCCAAACTCCAGAAGGAGGGCTTCAACGAAGAGGAAATTCATCAGCTCAGTAGCGGTAGTGTGGGTACCGGGGATTTCCGCGTGCACGGACCCAGCCAGGACCGCCGTGACCTCTTTTTGCAAACACAGCGCTCTGGCCCAAATCCCTTGCGCGTACTTGTGTTTGCGGTCCTCTTCGGCCTGCTGCTGGCCGGTATTACCTTCGTCGCGACCTTCGCTCTCCCCCCTCTACACATTCCCGTCGTCTTCTTGATCGGCCTCGCGCTCGGCCTCGTGCTTGGCACAATTACCGGCCTGTTACAGCGAGGTCGTGTGCGAGGAAACATCGGACAACAGATTCCAGTTGGCACTGTACCCAAACCTGCTAAAACGATACAGGAAGCACGTACCGTTGTCGCCTTGCGCTTTCACGACCCCGACAATATCAGCCGCAAATCTCGTGCACGTGCTATCCTGCTCAACAATCAGGGAAAAATTGACCGCAGCGTTGGACGCCTCGAATAAATACATAGCATTCCTTTATCCTGAAGTGGCCCTTCCAGCTTTGGAAGGGCTGTTTTTTTGGAGTAGGATTGTTTTCTAAAACACTGGTAAAAGACGAGATCATTGGTTACAATTGGTGTAGCCCGGTGGCCCCTTTTCACGTCCCCAATATGCCACCTGCTCAGTCTTAAAACTACAATAACTTAAAAATTATTATACTGCACTGGAGTTGTTCGTTATGCCCAGGGATTCGTTAACATTGCTGCGCTTCGAGGTGAAGCCTGATGAGGTGGTACTTGAGCGCACCAGGCTCCTCCCACCCTATAAGGTCATCGTCCATGATGACGATTATAATGAGATGACCTACGTCGTCTTCGCGCTTTTACACGCAGTCAATACGTTAACGCCCCAGGAAGCTGAACATATTATGTTAACCGCGCACCTGACAGGAAAAGCTGTTGTCATCGTCTGCCCCAAAGAAGCCGCCGAGTACTACCAGGAACGCCTCTTAAGCTATCACTTAACCGCAACAATTGAACCTGATTAGACGTATACGAAAGCAAGCGGCCAGTGTGTCGCTTTTTTATACTCCCACCCGTATACATTGCTATAGCAGAGAAAAGGCTGTAGTTGTTTTAACCAGCAATGTAGAGACAAGTATGGTAGTGCAGTAAATCTATAGTAGGAGACGTAGCAATTACGCCAGACATGGGGTAAAATAGAGGCGTACTCTCATGATTATGGATACAACCTCCTTGAAATGTTTTCTATTGACGATGACATCAGTAGGAGGTAGGATTCGTAGTTGCCCACACGTCAGGTGAAGTAGGCATACGCTAGAGTAGACTGACACTGAAGGTGCCAGGTGATGCTGTTTATCACGCTCCATCAGGAGGGGAGAAAATCATGGTTCACTTATGGGGCTCCAAAGCTAAAGAAGGAGCCGAGATCAGTAAATCCGCGCTTGGCGAATGTTCTGCCGGAGATATCGCGGTTGTGATTGGAGGCGAGAAACTCGATTCCAATCTGGTCTATCTCGGTTGCCAAATGGCAAAAGGAGCCAGGCGTAAGGTCCATTTTGTGCACGTTATTGAAGTTCCACGCGCCCTACCGCTCAAAGCTGTCCTTAGCGAGGAATCGGAGCGCGCAGATCAGTTGCTGACATCAGCGATGCAGATCGCGAATCGCCTTGGATGCGATGCCGTTGCAGAGGTCGTTCAGGCCCGCGATGCGGGTACTGCTATCGTCGATGAAGCTCGTGATCATAATTGCGCTCTACTGCTGATCGGTCTGATACGTAACAACGGACATGTCCGTAGCGAACTGGGAAAAACCGTTTCCTTTGTTCTTGATAACGCTCCATGTCGCGTCTGGCTCGTTCAAGACCCACCTGAGCAGCAGCAAACTCCCTCGACAGACAAAATGAAGGTTGTTGCGCATTAAATAAACACAAGGGATTCAAGGACGGCCGTTCCTTGAATCCCTGTCCATCCCACAAAACTAAGAAATTTGGCCTTTTCCTCCATTACCTTGATACATCTACTCCAACCAATACGTATTATAAGTGTCCATCTACGTTTTCTTTTCTAAGCATCCGCAACCACATCAAGCTATTTTTTGGAGAGAGCAATTATGACAACAGATATTCCTTCTTCTGGCACGTCTGTCCACACACATAAAGACTACTACAAGGCACTCTATCAGGCAGCCCTGACCATCTCCTCCAGCCTCGACCTTGATCAGGTATTGCAAAGCGTTGTCATGAGCACGACCGAAGCGATGAGAGTTAAAGCCTGTCTTGTCCGCCTGCTAGATCCAGATACAGGACAACTTCGCTTAAGCGCTGTCTACGGTCTTAGCGGTGAGTACCTTGGGAAGGGTCCTGTCAATGTCGGCACCAGTCAGATCGATAGTGAGGCCCTCTGTGGCACACCTGTCTATATCGCCGATGTCCGTACTGACCCACGCTTCCAATATCAGGATGCCGCGAAACACGAAGGCCTGATTTCTGCCCTGTGTGTGCCGATAGAGGTACGTGGCGAAGCAATCGGTGTGCTGCGCGTCTACACCTCCGAGCCTACGGACTTCCATGAGGACGATGTGCAGTTTCTCTCGGTGCTCTCCAGCCTGGCGGGTCTCTCCATTGACAACGCACGTCTCTACGAAAGCGTCAAGAGCACCTACGACAATGTCGTCAATGCATTCTGGGGTAATCACGTTCCCTTTTAGTACTCTCTTGTCCGTCACAGGTGTCGCTCCCCCCTTGACGAATTTTTGTTCCTCTCGTACACTTTCTAAAACGAGAGACATACGGAGCACACTGCAATGGCCACACACGATATGCACCTCCAGAGTGAGCAGAGACAGGACTGTTTTCTTTGCACGCTCGATCCTAAACATACCTGTTCTCAGACTTCTCTGGAAGGTCGTATCGTGGCTGTACATGAGCACAATAACAACGGCGAACGCACGCCCTTGCTTCTCCTCGATACAGGGACTCAACGCGTCGAGGTCCACCTGGATGATACCTACTACCGCAGCTTGATCAAAGAACTCAAAGCGCGTGCCGAGGTTCTACATCAGTACAACCTGACCGCGCGCATCTATCATCTGCCAAATACGCCGGAGCAGGTGACATACAGGAATCGTACTCGCTTACGTTACAGGGGCAATGCCTATACACTCGCGGTACTGGAACCGGATATCCTTCTCAATATCACCGACCTCAACCAGGCTGAATATTGCCCGCGCCAATACCATCTCAATCGCTTACTTCCCTCAACCACTTCCAGCGCAACAATTCGCGGTAATCTTGTCCATCATTGCTTCAAAGAGCTGCTGAAAGAACATGACCGTGGTCAATTACACTCTCCTTTGGAAGATGAGGCTGACAGTACGCCGCGCAGAACGGCTTTAGCCTCGATGCAAGAGCATCTTGAGCAGGCGCTCGATCTACAGAGCATCGATATGGCTCTCTCGAACGTCTCTCGCGAGAGTATGCGCGCCGAGGTTCAGCCACATCTCGCAAGCCTGGCAGCCTGGTTTGAGCGGGAACGCACGACACTCTGGGACATGCCTGCCTCCTACAACAATCCCGAAACCTCTGGCAACCAGGTACGAGCGGAGACCTTTCTCCTCGCACCAGAAATCGGTCTACGTGGACGGCTTGACCTGTTCTGGCAACACACCGGTCAACAACGTCTGCTAGAGCTGAAAACAGGAGGCGCAACCGGTGAACTGCCACGTCGTGAGCATCGCTGGCAGGTCTACGGCTACCATGCGCTGCTCACAGTACGCCGCGATTCACATATGAAACGAGCTATGGCAACGTTGCTCTACAGTGGTACACCGGGCAGTGCTCAAGCCTTTGGCATTCCTGCAACGATTCGTGAGATTCAGCGTGTGAACGAGCGGCGCAATCTGCTCGTGCTCAGCCGTGCTACAGGCATTCCTGCTCCTCCTCCCGGCCCCTTTCGCTGCACCAAATGCTCTATGCTGGAACAGTGTCAGCATGTCTCGGCACTCCTGCAATGGCAACCACCTGAGCCTGATCTCTCACGTCTTCCTCAGGAAAATGCAAGCGTACGACAACAGGGCGAGGGTCTACAGAACAGCGCATCTGGACTTCCAGGACAGGCATCTCCAGCACGGATAATACAGGCCGAGGATCGCGAGTTTTTCGCAAAGTACTATGAACTCCTGCATATCGAAGGACGTGCAGGTGAAGAGCAACAGGCGTTGCTCTGGACTCTCCCGGTAAGTGAACGGCTTGAACGCGGTACAGCTATTCAAAATCTACAACTTCAGGGTGCCCCTCGTGTCGAGAAAGATGGCTGGGAGATGGTTTTTCGCTGCACCAACACCTCTGAATTGCGCGAGGGCGACGAGATCCTGCTCAGCGATGGTAATCCAATCGCAGGTGAAGTCGTAACCGGCACCATTATGAGTAGTAGTTCAGAACAGGTGACCGTCTGGATGCGTGAACTGATCGCGCACCCGGCCCTGATTGACCGCTACGACAACGACCTGGTACATGTGCGCACGCTGCAAAATCTGATGCGCTGGCAATATGTCCCCTCCCACCTGCGTGATCTCGTCGCTGGCGCAATTCGCCCACGCTTTCGGGAACAGCAGGGAGTGGAGCGCCCCGATTTTAATAGTGAGCAAAACCTTGCGGTCACGCGCGCGCTGCAAATGCAGGACTACCTGCTCATCCACGGTCCCCCTGGCACTGGCAAAACCAGTGTGATTGCGGAGATCGTACGCCGCCTTGTTGGGCGCGGGGAGCGTGTTCTCCTGGCCGCCTTTACCAATCAGGCAGTTGACAATATGCTCAAACGGCTCGATAGAGAGGGCTTCTCGGACTATCTCCGGCTCGGTCACGAACGCAGCGTCGCCGATCCGATCCGCCCCCACTTACTCAAAGAGCTTCTCACGGCTTCCGAGCAAGCTCTGGATACTGTTGGAGGAGAGGCAACGAAACTCGCCCCAGACAGTTTCCAGATCGATACCGTCCGTAAGCTGCTCTCGACCACACCAGTTGTTGCCTCAACCAGCGCAACCTGGTCATCTGATAAATATAGCGCAAAGCACACTGGAAGCGAGCAGCAGGAGGGCACTGACCTCTTCTTTGATGTTGCCATTATCGACGAGGCTGGTCAGCTCACCCTCCCAGCTATTCTCGGCGCACTGCGTTTTGCGCGCCGCTTCATCCTGGTCGGAGACGAAAAGCAATTGCCGCCACTCGTGTTGAGCAAAGAGGCCGCCGAAGCTGGCCTGGCCGATTCGCTCTTCAGTTTTCTCAAACGGCGCGACGACGACTATGTCCAGAACCATCTGCTGAGCGTAAGTGCCTGTGTCCCTTTACGTACCCAATACCGTATGAATAAGTGGATCGCCCATTTCTCATCAACCGTCTTTTATAATGGACAGTTGCTCGCTCATCCCTCGATTGCCAGCAGGCGTTTAGCCTACAGTGCAGCTTCCATGCGCACAGAGCAGACGCGTGCACATCTGGCACGAGAAGAGCTGTGTGTTGCAGAAGCGTTGCATCCCAACTTCCCTCTGGTCTTTCTCGACACGCGCGAAGAGGGAGAACAGATCGTACCTAAACAAAGTAACGCAGAGGCACGAGCGATACGTAGCCTTGTTGCAGGCCTACTCATGCGTGGGATTGCAGCGCAAGACATCGGCGTTATCGCCCTCTATCGCGCTCAGGTTGCCAACATCCGTCGCCACCTCTTCAGTGCAGACCCGGCCGGTAATTATGCCGCTCTGCCGGGCGATACCTCAATCAGCGTAGATACCGTTGACCGTTTCCAGGGCGGTGAGCGCATGGTTATCATCCTCTCGTTCGCCACCGTACAGGAGCCAGCGGCAGAAAGCGCTCAACGCGAGTTCCTTCTCAATGCTAACCGCCTGAACGTTGCACTAACGCGCGCTCAACGCAAACTCATTCTCGTCGGCAGCGTCCCCGCGCTGGAGAATCTTACCCTCTTTAGCCGCCTGCTCACATACTGTCGCAGCATGAAAACACTTATCTCTTACTCTGTAAGAACAGGCTCAAGAGAGCAGAAACCGAATGACGAGTAGAGAGTGTATTCGCCTCCAATACATTTCGCGTACGGTAACGGTAGCAAGGAAGCAGAGAAGAACAGCGCGTAGGGAGCGCACTTGCCTCGCACCTACCCTTAAAAATATTTTATCTCATAAATCATTTAAAACACCTATATCATATTAATTGAACTGTAGACTAGTAACGAAAGGCAAAATGCAATGACGCACATAACGCAAGCACCTATTCTCGTAGTGGGGAGCCTGAACATGGATCAGGTTGTACGTGTACCGCGCATGCCTACACTAGGAGAAACGCTGCTTGGAGCAGGTTCTCTCCAACTCATTCCAGGCGGCAAGGGAGCAAATCAGGCTGTCGCTATAGCTCATCTTAGAGGCAACGTCGCCATGGCCGGACGTATCGGCAAAGACCCCTTTGGAGCGCAGCTACGCAATGCCCTGAACGAGGCAGGCATCAACACAGACCTCGTTACCATCGATCCACAGGAAGCTAGCGGCGTCGCCTTTATTTTTCTCTCACCACGTGGTGAGAACGCCATCATCGTCGCATCAGGTGCAAATGCACAGGTTGGGCAGGATACGGGGCAGAACAACGCGATCTCCCATGCCATCCAGCAAGCTCAGGCCCTCGTGCTCCAGCTTGAAATCCCCGTACCAACCGTGCAACGACTAATCGCTGAAGCACATACTGCTGGACTTCTCGTCGTCCTCAACCTCGCACCGGCCCAGCAACTTCCCCGCTCAGTCCTACAACAGGTCTCCATCCTCATCCTCAACGAGAACGAAGCCAGCCTGCTCAGCGGTCAACGCGTTGCAAGTGTAGAGGATGCTCGCATCGTCGCCACCGTGCTGCACGAGTACGGTATCCCCACCGTCGTCATCACCCTCGGCGCGCTCGGCGCACTACTCGTCTCAGCCGGACCCGATGGCAAGCCTCACAACATCTACCAGCCCGCCCCCAGAATGCGCGTCGTCGATACAACTGCCGCCGGAGACTGCTTCGTTGGAGCACTTACTGTTGCCCTCACCGAAGGCCAGTCGCAAGAGGACGCCCTGCGCTTCGCCGTCTATGCCAGTGCCCTCAAAGTCACACGCTTCGGCGCACAAACCGGCCTTCCCACCCGCGTTGAAGTGGAAGAGAGTATGAAAAACGCTGGAACTGACTAAGTAACATGAGTTCGAAACCGTTGGCCAACGTGACAGAACCCTCGTGCCCATTGCGAACAGCATCCTTCTCGCTCCCCCTGACACCCTCTTCGCCAATGATATCGAACTCATATTAATAAGCACAAGCGTTTTATGCCTTATTTTAAGCTTAAAACAAGGTTGTCAATTTTTGACACAACTCTTGACATCCCCCGCTTTAAACCGTATCCTTGCTATAAGCCTTATATTATCACTCCATTCCTTTGCTGTGAATATCCCTGGCAACCTTGGCACTCCCTATATATCAGCGCGAAAGGCATTCTGACACAGGTAGAAAGCTTTTCAGCCCCTGTTCGCGAACGTCCACTGTAAAGCTTCTTGTACATTGGAGGTGATTGCGTTTGCTGTCCAGCTCCAAAGGATATGGAGCTATGAAAGACAAACGCTCTGTTCGTCTCTTCAGATTTTTGATCAAGGAGGATGTATGCATCGCTTATCTTATCGTGCCAGTCTGTTTACGCTGGCAGCTTGTTTTATCATCAGTATGTCCATTCTCTCTATTTTCATGAGACCCCAGGCACATGCTGCCGGGGAAGCGGTCAATGTCTGGCTCACAACACCGGATCAGTCTAACCTTCTAGCGCAACAGAGCGATACGACCTTCTCAGGCACCGGCGGCTCGAATTCTACCACCATTACTGTGAATGATGGAGCTACCTACCAGCAGATGGACGGCTTTGGAGCTTCCTTGACCGATTCTGCGGCTTGGTTGATCTACAATAAGCTGAATGATTCGCAACGCAGCACTCTTTTGAACAATCTCTTCAGTCCATCCAATGGAGTTGGACTCGACTTCTTGCGTCAGCCAATGGGAGCCTCGGATCTGACCCTACCCTCGTCAGGCGAGTACTCCTACGATGATATGCCCGCCGGACAAACAGATCCGTCACTGTCAAACTTCTCTATTGCCCACGATACTGCCTATATTATTCCTGTGCTCCAGCAGGCATTAGGAATTAACGGGAATATCAAGATTATGGGAACGCCCTGGAGTCCTCCCGGCTGGATGAAATCAACGGATTCGATGGAAGGTGGGACGCTCAATAGCAGCGCCTACGATGCTTACGCAAACTACTTTGTGAAGTTTATCCAGGCTTACCAGGCGCAAGGTATCCCCATTTATGCAGTCAGCCCTCAGAACGAGCCGCTTTACACTCCCGCTGGCTATCCGGGAATGTCGATGCCCGCAACAACGCAGAGGGATTTCATCAAAAACAACCTTGGTCCTGCCTTCAATACAAATGGCATCACGACGAAGATCCTGGGATATGACCATAACTGGGATCGACCGGATTATCCCGAAACCATCTTAAGTGACTCGACCGCCAATAGCTATACAGCAGGTACGGCCTGGCACTGTTATGGTGGTACTGTCGATGCGCAAACGACTGTCCATAATCTCTATCCCAACAAGGATACCTATGAGACAGAGTGTTCTGGTGGAACCTGGGAGGGACCGAACTGGACAAACGGCTTCCAGAACACAATAGAGCTACTGATTAATACGACACGGAACTGGAGTAAGAGCGTCGTGCGCTGGGGCCTTGCGTTAGACACAAATAATGGCCCTAACCTGGGTACAGGTGCCTCCTGTAAAACCTGCCGTGGGATTGTCACAATCGACCAGGGCAATGGAAACGTTACATATAACCCCGACTATTATGCTCTGGGTCAGGCCAGTAAATTTGTGGTCCCTGGTGCCTCTCGTATCGACTCCAACTCATTTGGTGCGGGTAACATTGAAGATGTTGCATTTAAGAACCCCGATGGCACTAAAGTGCTCGTCGTCTACAATGGCGGATCTTCGAACAACACGTTCCAGGTTCAATGGAACAACGAATCGTTCTCTTATACCCTCCCCGCTGGTGCTGCTGCAACTTTCAAGTGGTCGGGCAGTGGTGGTGGAATAGGCGGGGGACCTTATTATATCGCGAACCGCTACAGCGGCAAGGTTCTTGACGATACAAACTGGTCAACCAGCAACGGAACGTTGATCCAACAATGGAGCCTGGTTAGTGGACAGGCGGACCAGCAGTGGAGCCTGGTATCCACGGGAGATGGCTATTACTACATTCGTAATCAGTACAGCGGCAAGGTTCTTGATGACACGGGCTGGTCAACCACTAACGGCACCCAGATTCAACAATGGAGCCAGGTCAATGGGCAGGCCAATCAGGAATGGAACCTGGTTTCGACGGGAGATGGCTATTACTACATTTACAATCGCTACAGTGGCAAAGTGCTCGATGACACGGGCTGGTCAACCAGTGATGGCACGATTATCCAGCAATGGAGCCAGGTCAATGGGCAGGCCAATCAAGAATGGAACCTGCTCTCAGCCTGATCTTGTATATACTGCATTGTGTCCCTGACATAGTCAAACGTCGGGGCCAGCACCGTACAATCACTTATCACACATAGTGTGAGCGGACAAGGGGTGTTGCCTTTGTCCGCTCACACTATTTAAGCACCTATCAAGCAGTCTATATTATTTTCTAATAAGAGCTTGAAAGATCTCGAGCGAGCTGTGTTCGTCTATAATACTTACCTCCGTTGCCCTGGGGAACACTTACGCTCGCCATCGCCTGCCCACCGTCGGCCTCCTTTGATATCCGCACTACTTTCTTATCGCATTCGTTTGGTCGAGGGGTACTCTGGTGATCTACCGTCTCTCTTAATGCGTATTGGACCAGCATTCTCTCACGTCCGTTACGTCGGAATTCCCAAATGATTGCTCTCGACACTCAGGCCAAAACACTTCTCATCTCTCTCCACCTGTGCGCAGCGGCAACAAAACGCTGTGCAGCGAGGGGAAAGCCACTGAAGGGCAGATGCACATAGCTTGCTAGCAGATTCCCTCTGGCAAACCCCTCCACACTCTTTCCTGAGCCAAGCTCATAGGCGGCCTCTTCATGCGAGAACGGCTGATCAAGCGACGAGTAGTGAAACTCGTGCCCACGCACTACTTCACCTTGCCGCATCAATAAAGTATCGCGCACTGCCCTTGCCTCGCGATAGCCGATGACCAGACCTTGCCCAACCGTGTTTACCTCCTTTAGCCTGCTCTGACGCTCTATCGCACCCACCATCGGCAATTCTTCACCTGACGCCAGCCGCAGTGATCGGCACAGATACATAAGCCCGCCACACTCGGCATAACATGGGATATCCTGGTCAATCAGCCGCGCAATGTCCTCGCGCAACGATACATTGGCCGCTAGCCGCTGGGCATAGACTTCAGGAAAACCGCCTCCAATGTACAGACCACAGACCCCTTCCGGCACTCGCTCATCATATAATGGACGAAATGGTACCAGATGCGCTCCTGCTTTGCGCAGCAGGTCAAGGGTGTCAGGATAATAAAAGCTGAATGCCTCATCCTGCGCTATAACAATAGGAATAGCAGAATGTTCTTTCTCGTCGAGAGAGACCTCTTTGGAGCCATGCCTTTGCAGTACCGGTGCCTGGCGAGCTAACTCGATGATGCGCTCGCTCTGACACGTCTGTCGTATCCGCTGAGCCAGAGCGGCAAGCTGGACCAGATCGAGTGCATGCTCAGAGGCAGGGACGAGACCCAGGTGACGCTCGGAGATGATGCTATCCGTGTTGCTGAGATAGCCGAGCAGCGGAATGCCTGTGGCAGGCTCAATAGCCTCGCGCAACAAGGCGGCGTGCCCTTCGCCCCCAACGCGGTTGGCAATGACTCCGACGATGTTAACGTCGGGGTCGAGCTTCTGGAAACCCAGTACAATAGCGGCAGCGCTACGGGCCATAGCCCCGGCATCGATGACGAGGATGACAGGAGCGTTGAGTAATTTGGCAACTTCGGCAGTGCTGCCTGTATCCTCTGTGCTGCTCTGCCCATCGTAGAGCCCCATCACACCTTCGATGATGGAGATGTCCGCGCTGGCAGTGGCAACAGTGAAGAGGTCAAGTATACGTGTTTTAGCAACCATCCAGGTGTCCAGATTATAGCAGGGGCGATCCGCAGCCTGGGCCAGGTGCGAAGGGTCAATATAGTCTGGTCCCACTTTGAACGGCTGTACCCGCAGTCCCTGTGCACGCCAGGCCGCGATGAACCCCATCGTTATTGTGGTCTTGCCGACTCCGCTCGCGACTCCTGCGATCACTATCCGTGTGCATGGCTGCACATCACTCATCTTTTTTCTCCCGATGGGTTTCTCAAGACACTTGATGATACGGGCAGCCAGGGGTCGCTTCTGTGTCTTCAGACTCACTTGCCAGCCTCTTTGTCTTACGACGATAGCGCAGATATGTTTTCTCTGGTCGAGCCGCTCCCATGCTGTGTGTCGTGCCAGGATTTTTTGTAAGCAATTCCACATCAAACTGCTGGAAGAGCAGGGCTGTAATGATCATCATCTCATTATTTGCGAAATTCATCCCAGCACATTTATGCATGCCACCACCAAAACTGCTCATGGAGAAGCGATGCCGGCGATCTTCCGCTCGATCAGGCGCAAAGCGCAGAGGATCATAGCGATCCGGGTCAGTGAAAAGCTCCGTCTGTTTGTGAACAATGCCTGGACTGATAATGACTATCCAGCCCTTTGGGACCACATATTCCCCAAATTCGATATCTTCTTCGGCCTGGCGAATCAGCATCGACGCGGAAGGATGCAGGCGTGTCGTTTCCTGGACAGACCAGAAAGTATGTTTCAGTGAACTCAGCAGCTTGCTATCGATTTCCCGATCAGGCGAGAGGCGCTCTGCGGTTTCTTGCTGAACCAGTTGCAGATATTCGGCATGTTGGAGCAGTTGGATGATCGTCCATGCCGCTTGTCCTGCAGTCGTTTCGTATCCACCAAGCAGCAGGCCCAGAATTAGGGAGAGAAGTGTTTCATCATCAACTGCCCGCCCATCTTTATAGCGTGCATTGACGTATTCCTGGAGAATGTCATTATACTTATCCGGGTTGGCACGCCGTTGGGCAATGATAGGTTGCAACATGGTCCGCAGCCTATTCTTCGCCTGATCGCGCCGAATAAATTTGGGGAGTGGGAGATACGGTGGAAGGACCGGATCAAGGCTCTTCCCAATGATGAGATAGTTTTTCCAGAACTCAGAACCAGCCTGATCACGGAATTCCTGCCCCATCAGCGCATGAGAAGCAACGTTTTGCACCAGCTTATTTATAGCATCTGTCAATTCTATCTCGCCCTGCTCTCCCAACGAGTCGAGCCAGCGCTGGACTTCGAGCTGCATAACACGTATAGAATTTGCGGTATTCTCTCCCTTAAACGGTTTGTGCAAAATTGGACGATGCTCTGTATATACTTCTGGTGGCCCTGTAAAACCAATTTCACCAAGTGCAGCCCTCAGAAATTTGTATGTTTTGTGCATACTCAACTTCTTGTCCGTCTCCATAAAAAACGTCTGCTGATACTCTGCACCGATAGCAACAGCAGCCCATTTGCCAGCTAAACGGATGGCAAAAACGGGACCGAGCGTCTCTAGACCACGCCTCATGAGTCCTTCACTATCTTTGATAAATCGCAGTGTTTGTCCAATCAGAGGTGGGCCTGCCAGAACTGGCGGTGTTGGTCTCGCGTTCATTTGTTCTCCTCGTGGCTCTTTGGGAAAGAGCCGTCATTGAGTTACAGAGATAGATTGATATACATAGCTTCGATATCGATACAATTTCCATCTTTATCTTACAACATAGCATATATCACAACAGCACTATTTACAACTAGCAACAAGTCAAAAACTCTCTCCTCTTCTGCATATCTTCAGATATATACACAATATCTACAGGTAAAAACTTGCGCATATGGAAGGTTTTATGATTGAATACCACAATGTGATTGAGAAACTCTCGAACAAAACAGCTCAATAACGTGCCTATCGACCCTTCAAATCCGTTATAAACAAGGTATCGACCACCCAGAATGCACTACTTGCAAGATGGCCTCGCCTCTTTGAAACAGGATCTGAATCTCACGCATAAGATGTAAAAAAATAATAGGATAGATTAGTATGTTACGGCGTTATGTGAAATATATACAACCTGCTCGCTATGAAATCGCAGCTATCTTTCTGATTGCTCTGGCACTCACACTACGCATCTTGCTCATCGCGCAAGGGTGGCCTGTTAGCAATAGCGATGAAGGCACAATGGGCCTGGAAGCTTTGCACGTTGCCTACAAAGGTGAACATCCCGTCTTTCTCTATGGACAGACGTATATGGGTGTTCTGGAGGCGTATATCGCTGCTGCATTCTTTCACCTGTTAGGCCCCTCTCTCTTTTCACTACGGATTGGCATGCTTCTACTCTTTACGCTCTTCCTTATCGCTATGTATCTCCTGGCACAAGCGCTCTATAACAAGCGCATAGCCCTGATAACATTGCTCTTACTTTGCTTCGGTTCCGGCGAAATCTTTACACGCCAGCTCAAAGTTCTCGGTGGTGATGCAGAGACGGTCCTCTTTGCTGCGCTCATGTTCCTGCTTGCGTTTCACCTGGCAACCACTCCTAACAGCGGCAAGAACAAACAACGCTCTCTCCTCTATGCTTTTCTCGGACTTGTCATAGGACTCGGCATCTGGAGCCACATGTTGATTCTCCCCTTCGTTTTAATGACGGTGCTGCTCCTACTCATATTTTGTCGCCATGAGATACGTACATCCTTCTCCCTCTACTTCGTACTGGGACTGATCATTGGCTTATTGCCATTACTCATCTTTAATATACAGCATCCACAGCAAAACTCTATTGCAACACTTTTTAGCATCCATACAAGTGGGGGAACTGGTGTCACGACAGACTACTCACGCTGGGATGCACTGCCAGGCACAATCATGATCAGCATTCCACAGGCTACTGGCGCGTCACCTCTTTGTAATATATCAACCACACCCGGACAATGGAAACAGTCTTTCCCGTGCCTGTTTTTCCAGGGCATCTGGGGATTGGCATTTCTCGCTCTTTTGGCCCTGGCTACGTTTGTGGCGGCAAGAGAAGTGCATAGATATCTCACTCCCAACAATCCCTCACACACTTTTCAGGATCGGCAGCTATTAGTGCGTAACACCACACGCCTCCTATTGCTCGCTAGTGCTATACTCACCCTCATTGCCTATCTTCTTAGCCCGGCACCAGCCCTTGTTCCAGCTACATCTGCACGCTACCTCGTTGGCTTGCTCGTCACAACCCCCGCGCTCATTTTCCCGCTCTGGGTGGGTATCCAGAAGATACATCCGGTATCACTTTCCCGCATTTCGGGCGTGATCCCCGGCCTCTTGCGCTGGAGCCTGCTTCTCTTCATTACCGTTACGCTGATCCGAGGCACCATCGAGGTCTTCGAGGAGATACCTGCTATTCAACAGGATAATCAGCGTCAGCAAGCTCTTATCGACACACTCCTACGCGTACATGCACCACATATCTATTCCGATTATTGGACTTGCAACCGGCTTATCTTTGAAAGCAATGAACGCGTCATCTGCAGCGTTCTCAACGATAATTTAGAGACCGGTCAGAACCGTTACCCCGCCTATCAAACACTTGTCAAGGGTGATCCAGGGGCTGCATACGTCTTTCACACTGCTTCGGCACAGGACAAAGCATTTGCTCATCAAGCAACTTCTCTCAATAAGCTGTACACGCATTTCACTGGTCAGGGATACACGATTTATCTACCAGCAGGGTAATTTGATAGCTTACCACCCTGACGTACCAGGACCACCTTTAAACGGTCCCACAATATCGCTCGTGATCCAGCCCCCATAAAAATCGCCTTTTTGTGCCTGCACCTGTTCACCATTTACATAGCAGGCGTCCATGAGGGAGGGATAGAAGGCAATGTAATCCGCAAGCGCTTCATAGCCCTTTGTTGGCTTCCGATAGTACCAGGCGGCGTTCTCAACGGTCTTCCCATTCACGCTCACTGTGTAGTACGACGCTGCCCCCTTCCATTCGCAGTACGAGTGCTGCGACGTTGGCGCGAGATACTGCATCTGTATATCTTCTGGTGCAATGTAGTATACGGGTGGATGGCTAGTCTCCAGAATCCGCTTTGCCCGCTGCGTCTCAGCAATCACAACGCCGTTAAAGACAACTTGAACAAGCTTATTGCTCTCTTCTAATCTGGGAGGACGTGGATAACTCCAGACCGACTCTTGCCCCGGTCCAACCGGCCCTGGCTGAATGCGGTGATGATGACGCATAAGACATCTCCTTTCACAATCTTTACTCTATCTCTTTTTTGAGGATCAACACCTTGAAATCACCCATTCCCCCGCGAGCGGTGAGGGCCTGCACACTATTGCGTAGATTGTACCACTTGAACAACGCTACCTGACCCTCGTCACTCCCCCGCGCCGTGTCAAGAATGGCAAAATCTCGCCGCCGTATCCGCTCTAGCTCCTCCTCAATCCCCAACTCGTTCAGCCACTCCCGTTGTGTTGTAAAGAGCTGCTGCGTGAAACCATAAGTGCGACCTGCCTCAATCAATGCCGTAAAGTTAACATGTGCTGTTATATCCTGCTGCCCTGGACGTATTAGCGGTTGATCCGTCAACTGGTGCCGAAAGTAGCAGGCAAGCGTTCCAAATTGCCGTTGTGCAGTGTAGAGCTTATCAGCGCTATCTCCATAGTCGATTGTGAGCAGAAAGCTGCTCTTCTTGCCCTCTTTTGAACTGGCGAGAATCTGTCCACACCGCTCTACCCAACGCAACGCATCCAGATTGATCTCGGCCCGCCAGCCATCTTCGTAGCTGCGCCACGGAATAGTGTAGCTGTCCAGATATGCTGCAACAGCCTGGCTACTCGGTTCCTGTAAAATCTCTATCAGGCGCTCAGGTTGCTCAGCAGAGACCGTGACATAGACCTCGTACAGCGTATCTCCACGCTTCTCGACGATATACACAGGAAAAGCGTCAACTAGCTCATTTGAGAGCAAAACATCCGGCGCAACTAGCGCTTCTGTGACGATCTCACTCATTGCCGCAGTTGCCCCATCCTCACGCTCTCCTTGGGAATCGGGAGAACGTAGCGCATCCTGGCTGGAAGCAATATCTTCTGTTTGATAGGAAAGCGCGGAGGCAAACCTCGCATCCTCCTGCTCAGCCCACGCATGCACGCCTATAGCAAGATTTCCGCGCCCCGCCCCCTGCTCAAGTACAGAAAAGCGTTCAGGTTGCCCAACTTCCTCCCACATCTGCCGCAGTTGCCGCCCCACACAATGTGCGAACAACGACGTCAGATCAGTGCTCGTGTAGTAATCCCCCTCCCATCCTATCCTCGTCACACCGCTCACATAGTACCCATAGCCAGGCTCATACAGAGCCATCCGCATATAATCCGCAAAAGTCAGAGCACCTTCACGCTTAATACGCTCAATGATTATCTGCTGCAAAGCCGTTGCTGGCATAAAATATCAATCTTTCTTGTACTCAGGACCACTCGCGCAATAGCAAATCTCAAAATTCACTCGAAAGAAAACACCTACATCCCATTCATGGTGCAAAAAATAGGGCCAGATTATGCTCTTTCATACAACATTCCAGTTCCCCATCAGCAATTCATTGCTCGGAAATAGGGACCCGATTGCATCGCGCCCACCGCGATTCATCGCAAAATATATAATAATTGCAAATACGTGATTCATCGTAATATCCATAATACCCCGCAATGTTCACAATACATTGCAACACCCGCGACCCTTTCTGAAACTCCATCACCACATCAGAACGCATATACATTCGTCTACATCGTCACTTTTGGCAACACCAGAGTAGATGGTAGAGCAACATTAAGTGGTGAAGGCCTCACTGTTCGGGCTTGTTTTCCTGGCTTTTTTGGGCTTTTCACCGAATACTGTGGCTCTACCAGAGCGCACTCCCCCATTATGTAATAGGAAAGCTACTCGCGAGACACCATGCGGTCAGCAATGCACTCAGTATTGCCCCGGCTAATGCCGCTCGTCCACTGATATACGCTTGCGCCGTATAACCAAGCAAGACAATAAAGAGAATCGCCAGCAACGGCAGCACAATGCTCAGAAAACTTATTCCAGGTGTGAGACGCAGCGAGACAAAGAGTCCTACAACAAGCAGAGCTTTGAAAAGAACGCTTACAAGAATACCACGTACAGCATTGCGCTCCTGATACCCTCGGCTCACTCCCTCATCGAGCAAGAAAGCAGGCAATACCAGTACAAATAGCACGAGAAAACGCCACACGCGTGGCAACGTAAACGTAATGGAGAAGCGCTGCCAGGCAAAGGTTAACAACTCACCCAGCGTTAAATACAGCACTACAGCAATGAGCACACCCAGCGCACACTGCCGTACTACCTGGCTCAAAGGCGCAATCGCTACCTTGCGCCGCAGCAGCAAGAAGAGCAATCCTGACACAAGTGAAACGATCAGGAAATATCCGCTCACATAGTCCGCAAGCGCAATGCGCAGAAAGCTAAATGGCAGCCATGCGTACTGAATCGCTATTGCAGATCCAACACCAATCAGCAGGCAAAGGGTATAGATGCCGACATCTAATCCGCTCAGAACGCGTACCGCCGCCGATATGTCAAAGATATCAATCAGCAACGCACTCAGAGGGAAGATCGCGAGGAGAATACTCACAGCACCAAATATGAGCCAGAAGAGACGAAGATTGCTCCGCATATCCGTCGTCTTCACACCAGAGTCGATGCGATGCAACCACTTCAACATCTCATCAAAAGTCGTAGCAGAATTGAGAATCGTAAGATGATTCAGGCCAGGTAGAACAACCGCTCTCCTCCCTGTCCCCCCTCCAGGCGCACCACATTCTTGTGGCGAAGAGAGCGCAGGAGTTTGTGCAAGCTTACATCCCTGTTGAAGCAAACGTGCACTATTTGTCAGCGTCACCGGCAGATCGTTCTGCCCCACTAACAGCAAAAGATTTTGCGGGTCTTGTTGAGTTGGCCTCTCCTGCCCAACCGGTGAGAGCAGAATTGTTGCCGCAAGATCTGTATCATCCTTGTGTGCCAGCGCATAACTTCCAACCACTGCCGACCCCATTGAATGCCCAAGCAACACCATAGGCGAACGCTGATGTTTACGCACATACTGCACCACTTCATCTAGCACCGTCAGATTATCACCAGTATCCGGTGAACCTTGATCATCGAGATGGGCTGGCACCAGCGACTGACCATGACCAGGAAAATCAAACAGATATACGGCGATACCAGCGTGTGCCAGTTCAACTCCAATACTGCTCATGAGTTCCTTACTTCCAGAAAACCCATGCGCAACGATGGCAGTGAGCACAACCTTCTGATGCTGCGGTTGCATCTCCAGCACCGGCACCGCTAAACGCCCCTGCACCGTAAAGCCTGTACGATTAATATCCTGCTCATAATTGATTACCCGACTAAAACTGAGCAGGAAGAGTCCCAGCAAGATAATCAGCAGCAAAATATTGAGAATATGAAGCTGGCGGCGGCGTTGATCGTTTGCCAACTTCTTCGTCTCAGCAGGCAAACTCTGCCTTATGTCAATACTTTCCATCAGACTTCTCCCGCTCTCAATGAGAGAGTGCTCAAGAACCAAAGTTCACAACCAGTAAATCCAGGGCCATCTCCGGTGTCAGACGACTGCGTTTCAGCGCACTATCAGTTGCCAAAAGCTGCCGATATGTCTCCTCTAGCTGAGCTGGAGTAAAGTTTCTGATCTGACGAAGCGATTTCTCAACGATAAAAGGTGCCATACCTAATGTAGAAGAGATTTGTGGAGCGCGCAACCCCTTCACCGCCAATTCCTTCACCAGCAGCAGTGAACGCACCTGCGTCGTGATCGTGCTGATCAACTTTAACGGAGGCTCACCATCAGCAAGCAGATCGTGCAGAATATTTAATGCCTGTTTGCGATTCCGTTGTGCCAGCGCATCGGTGAGATCAAAGATCCGCGCCTCCTGCACCTGGGCCGACAACTGACGCACCGCATCAATAGAGATCGTCTCTCCCTGACCAACATATGTAGCAAGCTTGTCGATCTCGTTTGCTAGCAGGCGCAGATCGTTCCCTATAAAGTTCGCGAGCAGCGATGTAGCCTCTGAGGTAATCTGTACATTCCGACTGCGAGCGCGTTTCGTAATCCAGCTTTCGAGCGCAGCCCCCTTCGGTTGCGTACTGAGCAGCGCCTTGCCATGCTTTTCAGCCGCCTTGACAAGAGGACTGGCAGCATCCAACGCTTCCTCGACCAGTGCGATCAGCACGGTGGTTTGGGGCATGGCAGAAATAGCCTCAGCCAGTTCTTTCTCAAAACCTGCACGCGAGAGCGTGGCCAACTTCGCACCCTTTTTCCCCTTCTTCGTCTTGCTCCCTTTGCCCGTCTCGATACTGCTCTCGCCTGAAGTACCCGTCGCAGACTCACCACGCTTCTTCTTTGGCAGCCCATCGAGCACGACGAGACGCTGCTCACTAAGAAATGGCAGCGTATTCATAGTCATCACAACCGTCTTGAGATCACCCTCGGCCCCGCTATAGGTGTCCTGGTTGTAACCAAAGTCCCCTTTTTGCCGCAATATCTTCAACTGTTCGCGGCTGCTAAACTCGTCTTCCCCGTGCAAAAGATAGAACATACTCAGCCAGGCTTATTCATGAACGGCTGCTCGTCGATAGTCACGTGAGCGCCCACGCGCAACAAACAGATCCATCAGCATACCACCAACCACACCAGCAATCGCGCAGAAGAACAATGTCCCGAAAAACGTTGCAACACCATTAACATAGGCAAGGGGCTGTGGCGAGAACGGTTGTGCAGTCCAGAAGTAAATTATTAGCACGCCAATCAGCGCTCCCAGAAAAGCTCCAAAGACCACCGCCAAGTGATTCTTCACAGCACTAAACCAGTAAGAAACAAAGAGCGCCAGCGGCAGCGCCAGAATAAAACCAAAGATGCAGCCATAGAAAATATCGTTGAAAGAGAAATGAAATGCCGGCATTATAAAAACCTCCTCAGGATAGATTGTGTCGCGTTGTCGTTTCTCATTATAGGGCAGTGGCCGTGCTTTGACAATAGAAAATTCTTCCCCCCTCAGAGTTTTTCCTCGCATCTTTCCATCATACGCAGCAGCATAAATCTTTTCATTTCCTGCATGTATTGTATATACTTACAGAGCAGCCTGATTTTCCTTTCTACTCTCTATCACAGGAGGAACTATGCCTAGAAGACAGATTGTTTGGATCATAACCTTCATCTGCCTCATTGTTGTCGTTTTTGTCTTTGCAACACCCTGTTCACAGATCTTCACAACGCTCTCTTTCAAGTTGCTCCATCTGGATACAGGTGGACAACCCACAAATAATCAGGCTCAATCCTTACTCGAACGTGCCCAGGATATCATAAATTCTATGAATGTTGTTGTCTCATTAATGGGCATCTTTCTAGCCGTCGTCGCTGTAGTCGGTGGTGTTCTCGGCTTTCTCGGCTTTAACTCTATCAATGAAGTAAACGGCTACAAAGATCGCCTACAAAAAGAACTGAATGCTTCACACGAGGAGATTGAGCAAAAGAAGAGAGAGATCGACGATCTACAGCGAGATGTGAAACAACGGCAGCAGGAAATTGAAAGCTTACAAAAAAGTGTACAAGAAGTCGAGCGCGAACTTAATAAGAGAGCAAAAGAGATTACAAACGATATCGATAATACAAAAAATGCCTTAACATATCTTATCCTGGGAAGTCAACTGCTTGATGACCCACATAATATCGATAAAGCCCTTGAAGCAGAGCATGTAGAGCAAGCTATACTTGCATACAAAAAGGCACAACAGCTTCGTCCAAAAGATCCACAAATCAATTACGCATTGGGCCGCGTCTATCGTCGCCAGGGAAAATACAGAGAAGCCATTGCCTGCTTCCAAACTGCACTACAAGTTGATATAGACTTTCCTGAGGCAGAGATGGAGATGGGCCTCGCGTACCGCTATCTCAGCATGGACCTATCGGGAAATGAACAACGGGAGGCACGCCAGCACGCTATAGAGCACTTGCAACGAGCCGTGCAACTGCGCAGCAACTACTGGGAAGCATTGGGAACAATTGGAGGTCTCTACCGCCGTGAGGGGAATTATACAGAAGCGTTACACTACTACAAATTAGCCGATAAAGCCGATACTACAGATACCACCTCATATGGAGCAGGCAATATCGCCAGCCTTGCATGGTATCTAGAGGATTATGACGAGGCAGAAACGTACTTTGAGCAGACAGAGAAACTGGCAAAGCAGCGTATTACCACAAATCGCTCCTCCGAGCCATACTGGGATTACTATGACCTGGCCCTGGCCCAACTAATGCTTACTCCCGCCAAACTCGACGAAGAGGGCACGATAAAAGCGCTGGAGACATACGAGACAGCAATTCAAAAGACACCAGCTAACCCCTACGTCTTTGAAGGCGTCCTGGATAATCTCTACCTCATACAAAAAGGCGCACGCAATAGAGGAAAGGAGATTCCCGGCCTCTCTGAAGCCATCACAAAAGTCGAGCAGGCAAAAGATCAGAGCGCAGAAAACAAAATACAATAGACATAGACAAAAAAGGTCCAGCACTTTGATTGCTGGACCTTTTCCAATCCCCTTGCGAACCACAGAAATTCTGATGCGAATTTAATGGCGCGTGGCAGAAGTACCCGCTATACTTCTCCTCACGAGAAGCGTAGAGGGCCACCATCCTTCACCTTTGCAGCCCACTTAAGGGATTGGAAGAAAAACTAGTACTCAGGCATCGCCGGTGCGGCGGCCTTTTCCTTCTCAGGCAGATCAGTGATGAGAGCTTCGGTGGTCAGGATCATCGCTGCGATGCTAGCTGCGTTCTGTAGGGCCGAGCGCGTGACCTTGGCCGGATCGGTGATACCGAACTCGAACATGTCGCCATAGGTATCGAGCAGCACGTTGTAGCCGTAGTGGGGATTGTTGTGCTCTTTCTGAGCGCGACGTACACCCTCAACAACGACCGAGCCATCTTTCCCGCCGTTGATCGCGAGCTGACGCAGTGGCTCTTCAAGAGCGCGACGCAGAATCGTTACACCGGTTGCAGCATCACCTTCCAGGTTCAGCCCATCCAGAGCCTCAATAGCATTGACGAGTGCAACGCCACCACCAGGGACACGACCCTCTTCGACACCGGCACGAGTTGCGGAAAGTGCGTCCTCGACACGTGTCTGACGATACTTCAGTTCGACCTCGGTGCCTGCACCGACTTTGATCACTGCAACACCACCGGCAAGCTTTGCCAGGCGCTCCTGCAACTTCTCGCGGTCGTAATCGCTAGTGGTCTCTTCGATCTGGGCTTTGATCTGGCGGATGCGGCCCTGAATGTCAGAACTCTCGCCACGGCCCTCGATGATCGTGGTGTCTTCCTTGTGGGATGTAACCAGACGCGCTGTACCCAGGTCAGCCAGTGTCGCGTTATCAAGACGGCGGCCCATCTCCTCACTGATAACCTCACCACCGGTGAGCAGTGCGATATCGCGCAGCATATCTTTGCGGCGATCACCAAAGCCAGGCGCTTTGATTGCCAGCACGTTGAGGATACCGCGCAGCTTGTTCACCACCAGGGTTGCCAGTGCCTCACCATCGACATCTTCCGCGATGATCACAACCTCGCGGCGGCCCTGCTGAACAATCTTCTCGATAACCGGCAGAATATCCTGAACCGCGCTGATCTTCTTGTCGGTGATGAGGATGTAGGGATTCTCAAGCGAGGCTTCCATCTTCTCCGTGTTGGTGACAAAGTAGGGGGAGATGTAGCCCTTGTCGATCTGCATACCTTCGACGTACTCGACCTCGAAGTTAATGCCGCGCGACTCTTCGACGGTGATCACACCATCTTTACCAACGCGGTCCATTACCTCGGCGATCAACTCACCGATCTGCTCGTCAGCAGCAGAGATAGAGGCGAGTTCGGCAATCTCTTTCTTGCCTTCAACCGGCACAGCAAGCTTGCGGATGTACTCGACGACAGCCTGGGTCCCTTTGTCGATGCCGTACTTTAACTGCATTGGGTTTGCGCCGGCTGCCAGGTTCTTTAAGCCCTCATTGACAATGGACTGCGCTAGCACTGTCGCGGTTGTCGTACCATCGCCAGCGACATCGTTAGTCTTGGTTGCAGCCTCTTTCAGCAACTGAGCACCCATATTCTCGAAGGGATTCTCAAGCTGAATTTCTTTTGCAACGGTCACACCATCATGAGTGACATTGGGTGCACCGAACTTTTTATCGAGGGCAACGTTGCGGCCCTTGGGTCCCAGTGTCGTCTTTACAGCACCCGCCAGGATATCAATACCCTTTTTAAGGGAGCGGCGCGCCTCTTCGTCAAATACTAGCTGTTTTGCCATTGTTCCTATTCCTTTTCCTTCCGTTCAACTAATGCAGATGGTGTTAGCCAATAATCGCGAGAATGTCATTCTCTTTCAGAACCAGGTACTCTTCGCCATCCAGTTTGAACTCGGTCCCGCCGTATTTGGCGAACAGGACGCGGTCGCCATTGTGGATATCGATGGGAGCGCGGTCACCGTTATCGAGCAAGCGACCATTTCCTACAGCGATAACCACCCCTTCCTGAGGCTTCTCTTTAGCGGTGTCAGGAATTACGATGCCACTCTTGGTAACTTCCTCTTTTGCCGCAGGTTTCACTACCACGCGGTCTCCAACAGGACGAATATTTGCCACGACGTACACTTCCTTTCGTTTATAAACCAGGTTTGTTAGCAGAATGATTACTTGCCTCTGCGTCAGGACCGTAATGAATAACTCCTGAGATGTTAATGGCGGTATAGCGAGAGTAATCGCAACAGCACGGACCTCCAGCAGCACAGCCGCTACAACAGTAGGTCTTTTCCTGGACAACCGTAGGAGGCCAGAGGAACTCGATATCACAATTAACGCAGCGGAATACCTTCTGCTGCGCACGGTGGAATAGCTGGTTGTCTCCTTGCATGTTCTCAATCCTCTGCATGCGTGCAATCACGTCAACACCGTGCGTTTGCTGCTCCTCTTTCTCCTCACTGCGTGCTACATCTCCTCGAAGCGGTGTCGAAAGTTCTCCTCCCCATTCCATCTCTTAGAGCGTTTCTTTTGTTGAGAAGATTATGACACAGCCGATGTTAGAACGACGTTGGAGAAGTGTTAGAAAAGTGTTAGAATAAAGACAGTTCTATTCACTGGACAGAGAAAATCATTATGGACAATGAGGTGCCGGATTTATGCCATACAGTGTTAACGTTCGTTCTAACAACCATACCCACAGCTATACAATAACACCCGAAGAATCTCACACAGGGAAAGAGGCTGCACGCCTCTCGCTCGATGGGAGCATCTACCAGCTTGATTGGCAACAGCTACTCCCTTTGCAAAGAGGTAGCTCTGGGCAGGAAGGCAGCAGTATCCCAGCAGTGGGAGGAAGCTATAGTGTCTTGATTGGTGGAAAATCATATCAAGTCTTTGCACGCCTCCTTCCCGAGGAACCGTTTCAGGCAGGGCAGACCTACGAAATCTTTCTAGCCGGCCAGCGCTTCGAGGTGAATGTTGAGGATGAGCGGACGAAAATGCTTGCCGGCAAGACAGGAACAAGAAGTGGTAGTGGAGCAACGCGTATCTCTGCACCTATGCCAGGCCTGGTCGTTAACATCCTGGTGCAGCCTGGAGACAGCGTTGAGCAAGGACAGGCTGTCGTAATTCTAGAGGCAATGAAGATGGAGAACGACCTGGCTGCCTCCATCTCCGGTACCATCAAAGAGGTCAATGTGCAAAAAGGACAGACTGTCGAACAGAATCAGGTTCTCGTCATTATTGAACACGTCTCTTAGTCGTTTAGCGATTATTAATTTGCAGAATTCCACCGACCAGCGCAATTATCATTGCAACTAGATAGCCCCAGTAGCCCATCCCAAGAAAGCTTGTAGGATTAACTGCGCTAAACAAACCGGTAGATTTTTGCGAACTAAGCGCGACATAGCCGTAGATTAAAAATCCTAATGCAATCAAGCTAAGCACAACATTTCCAATTCCCGCACCCCTTGAGACTGCTGCGTTTCCTGCACTCGCGGAAACTGGAACATTTGGCTGATAGGGTTGCTGAAATGGTGGATACATAGTTGGCTGCTGTGGATAGGGACCAGTTGATTGGGGTGGCATATTCGGATTATAGGGTGGAAACTGCGCAGGTACCGATGCAGGCTTCACTCCTCCTTTGACGAAGAACGGAATCACTCCAAGCACAATGATGATCACTGCAATCAATGGAGCTAGCCATAGTAAACCGAGGTTCGCGGCTCCCACTTGTGTAGACGATGAAGACGAAGGTGAAGATGCCGCAGAATTGCCTAACGAGATAAGTTGCGGAGCAGTGAAAGAAAAAATGCCAGCAGAGATCAAAGGCAAAGCGAAAAAGGCAATAAGTGCTACTACCCCTGCAACAATTGCAAGAATGGAGCCAATCTTTGTTCGAGATGCACTAGGGGCTGTCTGAGGTGCAATCATTTACTATTTCCTTTCTGTCTTGTACTACGGTATAGAATTGTACCTGCTCATAATACTATAAGACGTTGTGGATGGGAAGCATATTAAAGTATCCTGACAGAGTACTACAAAAGTAGTGATCATGAGGCAAGAAATTACAGTTTTTTCGCCTGGAACACCAGTAAACGCACATATACTGTTCCTCTTGCCTGTGCTATAATGCGGATGGCGTACGAAGGAGGCATTGCTATGGATCTACATCGAAGTAAGAGCACCGAAGAATGGCGCACAACAACGGCTCGTCGAGCGCGCGAAAAAAGCAAAGAGCGACAGGAAGCATTCTCCACGACATCAGATATTGCGGTACCTGACCTGGCAACTGAAGAAGACTTGCGCGACTTTAACCCACATGAGCAACTGAGCTACGCCGGAGAGTTTCCCTACACACGCGGTATCCATCCGGGTATGTATCGTTCGCGGCTCTGGACGATGCGCCAATACGCCGGCTTTGCCAGCGCAGAAGAGTCGAATAAGCGCTACCATTTCTTGCTCTCGCAGGGCACAACAGGCCTCTCGGTCGCCTTTGACCTGCCCACACAGATGGGCTACGATGCAGATCATCCATTCGCCGAGGGTGAGGTTGGCAAAGTTGGAGTCTCTATCTCTAGCCTGGAGGATATGGAGACGCTGCTACAGGGTCTGCCACTAGAGAGTATCAGCACCTCGATGACAATTAATGCAACCGCGAGTATTCTACTTGCTCTTTATATTGCGGTAGCGAAAAAGCAGGGAGCAGACATCAGAAAGCTCTCTGGTACAATCCAGAACGATATTCTTAAGGAATACATTGCTCGCGGAACATATATCTACCCACCTGAACACTCTATGCGTATTATCACCGACATCTTTCGCTACTGCGGTGAGCAGGTGCCACGCTGGAATACGATTAGCATTAGTGGCTACCACATTCGGGAAGCTGGCGCAAGTGCCGTACAGGAAGTCGCCTTTACGCTTGCCAATGCCATCAGTTATGTTCAGGCTGCGTTGGACGCCGGATTGAACGTCGATACCTTCGCAGGTCAGCTTTCATTCTTCTTCAATAGCCACAATAATCTGTTTGAGGAAGTTGCAAAGTTCCGTGCAGCTCGTCGCATGTGGGCACATATCATGCGCGAACGCTTCTCCGCTCAGGACCCCCGCTCTCTCATGCTACGCTTTCATACGCAGACCGCCGGTTCAAGTCTCACGGCACAACAGGCCGATAATAATATTGTTCGTACAGCATATCAGGCCCTTGCAGCCGTACTGGGCGGCACGCAATCCCTGCACACCAACGCGAAAGATGAAGCACTTTCGCTCCCGACAGAAGACACAGCACGCGTTGCTCTACGTACCCAGCAGATTCTCGCGTACGAAACAGGTGTTGCAGATGCCGTTGATCCTCTTGCAGGCTCATACTACGTCGAATATCTGACAAATGCGCTTGAAGAACGAGCGTGGGACTATATCTACAAAATTGACGAGCTGGGTGGAAGCGTGCGTGCAATCGAGAACGGCTTCTTACAGGCAGAGATAGAGCAGTCGGCATATGACTATCAGGTAGCGCTTGAGCAACAACAGGCTATTGTTGTGGGTGTCAATCGTTTTACCAGTGAACAAGATGTTCGCCCTCCCCTGCAACGTGTCGCAGCAGAGGTGGGAAGAAGGCAGGCAACAAAACTCGCCGCCCTGCGGCAACGCCGTGACAATGAACAGGTTCTAACCTCTTTACAGACGCTTGAGAAGGCCGCGAGAAGTACAGAGAATCTACTGCCATATATTATTAATGCAGTTGAGGTGTATGCAACGCTGGGAGAAATTAGCGATACTCTACGCAATGTCTTTGGCGAGCAACACGAGTTCGCTCATTCCTAAAAGGGTCACGCATGACCGTTTGCTCTCCTTCACCTGATTAAATCTGACTATCATTCTTGCACTAAATCGTTACACTACATTAACGATCCATTAACAGTTTTAGCATATGATAGAAAGCGATTATGGAAAGCTTGAGTTCTGAACAGAAGACGAGGTCACAACACGTCTACCCGGCTCGTGATGCCGAACGGAGTGCCTTTGCCATTAACGATTATCAAAAAAGTGACCCACGCAGTCACAATGATCAGGGAAGAGCAACTTCACGGGAATCTGGTCTTGCACCAATCGGCGTTTTTGATTCGGGAGCTGGTGGACTGACCATTCTCTCGGCCCTGCGTCAGGAGTTGCCCGGCGAAAACTACCTCTTCTTTGGTGATACTGCGCATTGCCCTTATGGAATACGCAGCGAAGAGGAGATCACCGAACTGTCGCTGCAAGCCTGCCGATTCCTCATTAAGCAGGGAGCAAAGGTAATCGTGGTTGCATGCAACACTGCTTCACAGGCTGCACTGGCAAGTCTACGTGCAACATTTTCTCTTCCCATCATTGGTGTTGTACCGGCAGTAAAACCAGCAGCCCGCGCTACCCGGCATGGACGAATTGGCATTGCGGCAACGAACCAGACGGTTAAGGCTGCTTACCTGAACTCTTTGATCGAAGAGTTTGCCTCAGATATTCAGGTGAGTGCAGTCGGCTGCCCCGAACTCGTGACGCTGGTTGAACACGGTGATCTTGCAGGCCCACAGGTGGAGGAAACCTTGCTCCATAGCCTGCACCCACTGCTAATTGCGCAAATTGATGTTCTTGTCCTTGGTTGCACACATTTTCCCGCACTACGACCTGCGATTGAGCGTGTCGTCGGACCGCAAGTCCTGGTGATTGACAGTGGCACGGCAATAGCTCGACGTACTCATGCCGTGCTGGATACAGAGGGCTTGCTTCACCCAACATCTGAAACTGAGGGACAGCTTCGCATCTGGTGCAGTGGAGATGCAGCAGCCTTTAGCTCTGTTGCCAGCAAGATACTCGGCTACCCTGTTACAGCCTCTCATATTATACTGTAAGCGTATTCTGTCATTGGAAAAATCTTTTTATAGTAAGAAAAACATTTTACATCTCTATCTCGTTCAAGAGAAGAAGTAAGGAGAAACTTAGCAACATGTTAGAGAATATGGCTCTGCAAGAGGGCGAGGAACATTCAACAGCTCCCGCTCAGGCAAAACCATTTCGTTTCCAGTTCGCTCGATTTGTATCTACTATTCTTTCACCTATCACGGTCTCATTGCCAGTAATGTTTCTGGTCGCTCTGTATCATCAAGAGTCGGCATCGTTTCTTTTTGCCGCCATCGCCCTGCTCTTCCTCAGCATCGGACCCATGCTCTACATCTTTATCGGTGTCTGCCTGGGAAAGTTTTCAGACATCGACGTGAGTATTCGTTCTCAACGGACGGGTCCCTTCCTCTTTGGCATCGGTTCCAGCATACTCGGACTCATCGTGCTCTCCCTCTATCACGCACCTAAAAATATCGAAACAGTCCTGCTTACCACTGTACTTCTAGGGTGCATTCTATTCATTATCACTCTGCGCTGGAAGATCAGCATGCACGCCTCTTCCCTCTCTGGCGCGGTCACCCTCCTCTCAGCCCTTTATGGCAGGATTGTCCTGCCTGCATTCCTGCTTGTTCTCCTGGTCGGCTGGTCACGCGTAGTGTTGAAACGGCACACAGCGGCACAGGTAGCAGCCGGCGCGCTCCTCACGATGCTCCTGATATTGACTGTTGTACTAATACGCGGCACCTGATTCCTACACAGATCCGGTGCCTTTTACACCGGATCTGTACGCAACACTACAATTACTGTACCTTCTGTTCGGAACGCTCCTCAATTTCGCCGTGCCAGAGGCGTTGCATCTCTTCGCTGCTAGCTAGCAGATAATCCAGTTTTCCCTCAGCCTCGATACGACCATTTTTGAGCACGATGATATGGTCAGCACTGCGCAACGTAGCGCGGCGATGCGAAACGGCGACACGTGTCGCGCTCGGCGAGAAGCGCGACCACAATTGTTGCTCAGTCTCAACATCGAGCGCGCTGGAAAGATCATCAACAACCTGAAGTTCCGCGTTCCGCACAAACATACGCGCCGCCGCACTGCGTTGCACCTGTCCACCAGAAAGCTTGACACCTCGTGGCCCGACCTTTGTCTCCAGGTGCTGCTCCAATTCCAGAATATCGCGCTCCAACACCGCCGCATGCAACGCCCCTTGCAGGTCCACTCGTTCTTCCGGCAGACCCAGAAGAATATTCTCCTTCAACGTCTGACTGAACAGGCGCGGCACCTGTGGAGTATACCCACAGCGTGGAGGTACAAAGTAACCCTGAAACAGCGCCGATTACCTGGTTTATAAACTTATTACGCAAAGCAGCTTTGCGGCGTGCTTCATTAAGCGTCTTGAAATGGTTAACCACGTGTTGCTCGGCATTAGCAACCTTGACTGTTTGAACTGCACCAAATACGTCTCCTAGCAGCCCTGTCACATCACTGATCGCAGCCTGATTCGCCTCCTGATACTGTTGAACGCGCCTTTTAAAAGCTTGGAAGACCACTAACACAATCAACAAGGGCACAAAGACAACAAGTGTAATCAGCACTGAAATGTGTATCAGAATACTTAGAGCCACGATCACTACCATTAGCTGCCCTAGTGGATCACCAAGCCAACAGACGAAATTACCAATTTCCATTGTGTCGTCACGAAAACGGCTAATCGCGTCTCCTGATGATGCTGGTAGGGCTTGTGCTCCTGGTCGCTTTAGCACATTGACAAACAGATTACGCCGTAGCAGAGATGCTAAAGTAACGTTCATGGTAATTTCAGCCGACATACCGATAAAGAGAAAGCTGAATCGTGCAATGGCGATACCAACAAGGAGAGCGCATAGTCCCCAAAGACCTGACAAATTTGACTCTCCCTGTGTAATTCCATTGAGAATTTGCTGCATAATCAATCCTGGTAACAGAGGCACCAGGTAAAAGACAACACCTTGCAGAAAGCAACTCGCAAGAAAGAGCCAGGCGCGATAGCTACCCAATTGCCAGACGTACCATAAAGGTTTTCTCATACAAGAACCTCCTCAAGCCCTGTACGCAGTAAATGTGAAAAGCGTGAGTTTGGATCATTCGCAAGTTGCTCCCGTGGACCATACTCACAACACTCTCCACTCTCCAGAATCAAAATCTTATCTGTACGTTGTACTGTTTTTAGGCGATGGGCAATGATAATAGTAGTTCTTCCTACCAGCAAAAGGTCGATGGCGTGTTCGAGTTCTCGCTCCGTAGCAGGATCGAGACGCGAGGATGCTTCGTCAAGGATGACCAGGCCAGGATCTTTCAGAAACACACGCGCAAAGGAGAGCAATTGTGCCTCACCAGCCGAGAGGCCACTTCCTCCTGTAGCGTGCAAAAGGAAGCTTCATGCAAATTCCCTTCATAGAAGGCATCGTTGTACTGTCTATCGTCCACAATCGGGACAAACAGTTCCAGAGCAGGGCAAAACAGCCCTTTAGAACAAGAAGAAAAGACAGCACAAACAGAAAACTGTAGGGTAGATAACAAATGAGGATGAAGGAGAGCGGGATAACTGTAGGGTAGATGGTAAACAGGAAGATGCGAAAGTTACCCGTTACGACTCTGCTCCGCCTCTGCGTATCTGTAGTCGAGGGAACATCTGATAGAGCATTTCACGTTTTTCGACAACACAAAATCGAGAATATGCAACTTACACATTCCTATAGAAAAACCGAGAAGTCATCATACCAGATGTAAGACTAGCAGAGCCACCAGCAGGGTAGAGACATTTCTGGACCCTTTCTTCTAGAGAAACTTTTCTATCTCAAGCATACACAATAGAGGAGGATTTGTAAAGACTGTACTTTTTTATATAAAAACTGCAAGTAGCCAACCAACAGCGAGTATGAGACAGGTAGCAACAACGAGATAAAAGTAACGCTTGCGATTCGCCGATAACAGCCATGACCGGAAACGGAGAAGCAAAACACCTATCAGTACCAGACTGAGCACTAATGTTCCTGCGATGATCATCAGTTGAGCAGCTACAAGACCTGTGAAAGAGAGGAGAGCAACCAGGACTACGGCCAGGAAGAGCAGCAACGAGCACAGGAATAGAGCTGTGCGTAGCCCCAGGAAGACCGCAAGCGTGCGTGCCGAGCTTGCCTCATCCTCTTCCAGATCAGGCAAGGAATTAGCAAGGTTCAGCGCTGTACCCAGCAAGGCGGCAACAGGAACAACACAGAAGAGAAAGGGAACAAAACGTCCCACCCCAACAAAGGCATAGACCGGGATAAGCGGAATCGCCAGCGCAAAAACGATTCCACTCCAGGGAGTAGACTTCAATCCTACGTTATAGGCCATACCCAACGAGAGATATAGTAGTGAGAACAACAACGCCAGCGGATTCAAGGGGAGAAGCAACACGATCATCAGAGTTATCAACAACACACCCAACAACAACGCCTCATTAGGATGAATCCATCCCAGCGGAATAGGCTTATCCCGCCCACTTATCGCATCCAGTGAGCGGTCACAGTAGTCATTCAGCGCAGCAATGGCGCTCTGCATCGCAGTATGAGCAGCAACTACAAGAAGAAGAGTACTCCAAGAGGGATGCGGCCAGCTAGCCAGCAGAGCAAAGAGCGTAACCGCTACTAAATGAAAAAAGACAGGTAAGGGGTGGCAGAGACGAAACAATCCGAGCAATATTTCACCAGATGTACGTTGCTTGCTCGCCATCTTAGCACCTTTACAACCCAAAAACTACTCTCGTAATACACTGCCATTTATGGCGCAAAAAAGAGGGGCCAGATGTATCGCGCCCGCTGTCTCCCCTCACACTCGTCTTCTTCCCCATCACGTTCTTAGCCATCTTACCGCACAGGCAACCGCTGCATAACAGCACGATACCACTGACTACGCATCTCCGCGCCTGCTAGAACGAGGGTTATCCACACACCGAGCATTGTCCCAAAGATCCAAAATCCTAACAAAAGGGTACTACTATTAATGCTGAGCAGCATATTCCAGAAGTTTGTCCAAATAACAGAAAGGGTATCATGTCCATTTGCCACAGGCAATACTGTATGGAATGCAGGAAGAAGGATGCCGAGCATAGCAAACGTAGAAAGCAAGAAGGCGTAAACCATTTCACGTAGCGAGGGGCGCATCTTTTCTTCCACAAGCTGTTGTTCAAGAACGAGCTTCTTACGCTGCTCACTGATTGAAATGCGCTGCATAACGTTTACAACGAGGTCATCTGGTTCAGCAACCACATCCATGCTCTGAAATGCCTGCTCAATCTCTTCCAACATGCGAATTTCTTGACGACATGCCTGACAGGTAGAAACATGCACTTCCAGCGAACGAAGCGTATGCAGTGGTAAACGTTTATCGATATAAAGCTGTAGCAATCGTGAGGCTTTGGAACAGTGCATAATCACCTTCTCGTTCTCCACTCTTGCTCAAACTTTTCCAGTCGCTCCTTGAGCAAGTTACGCGCACGAAATAGATGCGTCTTGATCGTTCCTATTGGGAGCGTGAGAATCTCAGCCATCTCCTCATACGTCATTTCCTGTAAATGCCGTAATATTAAAACGATACGATACTTAGAGGGTAACGTCGAGAGGTATTCACGCACCATCTTCTGCGATGCATGCGTCTCTATCTGATCTCCAATCTGCTCATCACCGCTCGGTTCAACAAGCTGTTCTGCCTGCATCGCTACCTGAAGAGCCTGATCGCGCTTGCGCGATTCTAGTTGTTTTAAAGCACAGTTATAAGCGATGCGATACAACCATGTAGAGAAACGTGCGTCACCGCGAAATGTGTGTAATCCCTGCCACGCCGCAAAGAACGTCTCCTGCGTGACTTCATTGGCCTCTTCGTATTGCTGAAGCATACGATAAACAAGGTTAAACACACGCCGCTGATGACGTTGTACCAGAATTGCAAATGCATCCTGGTTTCCTGACTGGCTGGCAGAGACAAGTTGTGCATCATCTAGCTCAACACCAGTCGTAGCAGCTTGTGGAATTGACATTCCTAGAGTGTGTGGTGGTTGCAACAGATATTCACTCATCATATAGAGTTAGAGAAGATATTTCTGTAAAATGTTTCACTATTCCCACGAAACATCTTGCTCCATCATACGTATCTTATCATATAGCATCCTTAACATAAAGAGGAACAGGTGAATGTCTTATAATATTCTCATCATCCTTATCGGCTGGCTGGTTGCTTTAGCTATTTTCCTGGCCTGCATCGTTTTCCTCCGCTATATTCAGCATCGTGAGCGCATGGAACTGATTCGCCATGGTTTCAACCCCGGTGCAGACAGTACAAAGCGACGCAGTACTGGCTTGCTGCGTGCAGGTTTAATCACTATGATGGTTGGACTTTCACTCACCGCTGGTCTCTACCCTATTGCTTATATTCTTCCCAATACAGTCGATGCAGCTCCATTCCATCTTGGCCCCTGGTTATTACCTGGTTTGATACCGCTAGGAGTAGGACTTGCTCTCCTCATCAGTTACTATCTGGAACCAGCGGGACACTCAGGTCAGGACGAAAAAGAGGAGAAGATCATCTCTCTCACAGAGCATCGTGACCGTGAAAGGCGCGAGCAACCATGAGATATCTTGAACAGCGCTAAGAAGGTGACAACAGAAACGAATTTTGGGAAACTCTAAAAAATTCTGAAAAAAGCTCTTGACAGAACGCAAGAGCAGTGCTATTATCATTCCTGCACCACACAGGAATGTGTGAAACGAAAAAGTAATGAACAAACACCTGTTAGCAGTACAATGTTCATTGCGTACTTGAACAACTGAAGAGTGGTAAGGAACTATAAAGAACAATAGCCAGTCAATACTTTGATATGCTTGTCATTCATAAAGAATTGTAAATCTCTCAGTGAGTAGAGATTTATATATATGCTTGGATGGCGAGTTTGATCCTGGCTCAGGATAAACGCTGGCGGCGTGCCTAACAC